>DASPMA010000091.1:0-2918 GCA_035627335.1 Binatia bacterium | reverse complement strand
CGGCGATGTGTGGGCGCAGATCGAAGCGGGCGGCGCGGGTGAAGCAGCCAGCTTTGACACGTTGCCGTCCACCGGGTCTTACGACGTGACCATCCATCGCCGCGACGACGTTCGTGCCGGCTGGCGCGTCAAATGGGGCGCGCGGCGCCTGCGCATCGCCGGCGTCAGTGACGAGGGCGCGCCGCGCATCGTGCTTCGCTGCGAGGAGGAGCGGATATGAGCGCCGAACGAGCGCTGCTGGCCGCCATCCGCGAGACGGCGCTGCAGTGTGGGCCGCTGCAGGCACTGCTCAGCGACCGCATCTATGACGACCCGCCCGCGGACGCCGTGTTTCCATACCTGACGCTCGGTCGGGTCGAGAGCCGGCCAACCGATGCAGCGTCGCGCGACGCGCTCGAGCACGCAATTACGCTGCACGCCTGGTCGCGTCATGGCGGCAGGGCCGAGACGCTCGACATCATCGCGGCGCTCCGCGGCGCGTTGCACAACGCGCAGCCTGTCGTGAGCGGCCACAAGCTCGTGCTGCTGCTGGCGACGTTCGCCGATGTATTCCGCTCCGGCGACGGGCGCACCACGCATGGCGTCTTGCGCCTGCGCGCCATCACTGAACCCGAATAGGAGAGCTAATGTCAGGCCAGAAGGGACGCGACGTCCTGATCAAGATCGGCGACGGCGGCGCGCCGGAAGCGTTCGTCACCGTCGCGGGCATTCGTGCGAAGACCATTTCGCTCAACGCGAGCACAGTCGACGGCACCAGCGGGGAAAGCCCGGACGCCTGGCGCGAACTGATCGCGGGCGCGGGTGTTAAGTCCGCCAGCGTCTCGGGCGCGGGCGTGTTCAAGGACGCGGCGTCCGATGCGCTGATCCAGCAGGCGTTCTTCACGCAGGCGTCGAAGAGCTTTCAGCTCGTCATTCCGGATTTCGGCGTGCTCGAAGGTCCGTTCCTGGTCGAAGCGCTCGACTATTCCGGCGACCACGACGGCGAAGCGGCGTTCGCCATCACGCTCGCTTCCGCCGGCGTGATCACGTTCGAGGCGCTCTGATGCGCGAGCTCGTGAACGCCGCGCGCGGCGAAGCGCTGCTGGAGATCGACGGCCGCCCGCAGCGTCTGTGCGTTACGTTGGGCGCACTGGCGGAACTGGAGGCGGCGTTCGACGTCGCCTCGCTCTTCGAGCTTGGCGAGCGCCTGGCGCAGCTGACGGCGTCCGATTTGATCAC
This sequence comes from Binatia bacterium, assembly GCA_035627335.1. Taxonomy (GTDB): domain Bacteria; phylum Pseudomonadota; class Alphaproteobacteria; order Caulobacterales; family Aquidulcibacteraceae; genus Vitreimonas. Next base: position 1,700 of record DASPMA010000091.1, on the reverse strand, counting down.
CGTCCTCGCCGCGCTGAGCGGAACCAGCACAGCCGAACTCGCGCGCGCCGAGATCGATCCCAAGGCGGCGGCGCACGCCGTGGCCGAGGCATTTCGCGTCGCCTTCGATGACTGAACGCACGCCATGGGCGCGTCTGCTCGCTCTATCCCTGACGCTGGGAGTGGCGCCATCCAAGTTCTGGCGCCTTAGCCTCAAGGAGTGGCGCGCCCTTGTTTCGCCAGCGCACGAGACGCTCACACGCGCCGCGTTTGACGCTTTGGCGTCGCGCTTTCCGGATAATCAGAGATGAACGAGAACACTGCGGGCTTCGATCTCGCCCACTTCCAGTCTGAACTTGGCGCGGCTTCGGCTGCGCTGCAGGAGTTCGCCAAGGGCCCGGCGCGGCGGGCAGCCGACGACATCGGCGCATCGTTCGAGCGCGCGGGCCAGCGCATCGCGCGGGCGATGGGCTCGGCGGCGAGTGGCGGAGAGAACGCGTTCAGGCGCATGGCGAGGGTCATTCTGGAAGAGCTGGCGAAGATCGCGCTCGACCAAATCTTCTCGATGAGCAGCAAGAAGCCGCTCTTTGGCGCCAAGGCCGCGGGCGGCGCTGTGAATGTTGGCGGCGCGTATCTGGTTGGCGAGCGCGGCCCGGAATTGTTCGTGCCGCGCCAGGCCGGGGCGATCACGCAGCCAGGCGGCGCTGTCTCAGTTCACTTCCATCTCGGCGGCGGCGCCGATGCAAACGCCATCGCGCGTCATCAGGGCCAGATCGCCGCCGCCATCGCTCGCGCGGTGGCTTATGGGAGACGAAATCTGTGACCGCATTCCATGATGTGTCGCTGCCGCTGCCGTTCGCGCTGGGCGCGAGCGGCGGGCCGGAGCGGCGCGTCGACATCGTCACGCTCGGCTCGGGCCGCGAAGCGCGCAACACGCCGTGGGCGCACGGGCGGCGGCGCTACGACATCGGCGGCGCGGTGCGCACGCTGGATGAACTGCACGAGCTGATCGCCTTCTTCGAAGCGCGCCGCGGCAAACTGCACGGCTTCCGCTTCCGCGACCCGTTCGACCACAAGTCCTGCCCACCCTCGACAGCTGCGCCAGATGCGAGCGACCAACTGATCGCTGACGGCGACGGCGTGACGACGTCGTTCCAACTGGTCAAGAATTACGGCGGCGGCGAAATCACGTACGCGCGTCCGATCCGGAAGCCATTGGAGGGCGCGGTCCGTGTTGCGGTCGACGATGTCGAACTAGCTCCAGCGGCGTTTGAGATCGACACGACCACCGGCATCGTCACTTTAGCGTCGCCGCCGCCGAACGGCGCTGCCGTTTCCGCCGGTTTTTTGTTCGACACGCCCGTGCGTTTCGACATCGATCGCCTAGACCTTTCCCTCGACGGCTTCGGCGCGGGCCGCGCGCTCGCCGTTCCGTTGATCGAGATCTTCCTCTAATGCGCATCATCTCCGAATCCCTTCAGTCGCGACTCGACTCGGGCGTGACCACGCTGTGCCATGTTTGGCGCATCGCGCGCCGCGACGCGGAGGTGTTTGCATTCACCGATCACGACCGGCAGCTGGCGTTCGACGATCTCGTCTGCGAACCGATGACGGGCGTCAGCGCCGGCGCGGTGGAGAAGAGCCTGGGGCTCGGCGTCGATACCGCGAGCATTTCCGGCGCGCTGAATTCGGGGGCCATCACCGAGGAAGACCTCGCGCGC
>DASPMA010000090.1:0-2260 GCA_035627335.1 Binatia bacterium | reverse complement strand
TAGACTCGCAGCGTCAGTGAGAAATTGCGCCGCGCCTCGCGCGAAGAAAGCCAGTACGCCGCATCCCCGCGCACTGGTGCGATGCGCGCGCGCCACACGCCCCCTGGGCCGACCCGTACCCGCGAAGCGTCGATCGAATAGGCGACGTCGTTGTTTCGAACCAAAAAGGCGTCATCGTCATAGAGCGTCACCGACCACCAGCGTGCGTCCAGTTCGCGTCCGGAAAGCTCATAGATGCAGTCTTCCGTGAGCGGGCGCCCGTCCTGATCTTCGGCGAGATTGAAGTAAAGCGCTTCGCGCGCGCTCAGCGCAAGCAATCCCTCCATCGCAATGATCGCGCGTGTGTATGGCCCGGCGGCCGTCGACCCAGCGGCGCGGTTGTGCGTCCACGCGCCATAGCGTTCGCTGAAATTTTCGCGTCCGACCGCCAGCGCCGCCCAGGCGCTTGCCGCGCCAAGCACGATGCCGGCGATAATCGCCGCCGCCCACGCCAAGACCCGCCGCAGCACCGCCGTTCCCCAGAGGGCGAGAGGTGCTCTAGCCTGCTCCCGCCTCAGATGGAGTTTTGAGGTCCAGCGAGAGGGCATGCAAGCCGGTTTCAAATTCTTCACGAAGCGCGTGATAGATTAGACGCTGCCGCGCGACGCGCGTAAGTCCCTCGAACGTCTGGGAAACCAACGTCAGGCGGTAATGCGTTTGTCCGCCAGGCCGCGCGCCGGCATGGCCCGCATGCAGCTCTGAGTGATCTTCAATCACGATCTTTTGCGGCGCGAATTGCGCCGTCAGCAGCTCGTGCATGCGCTCGCTGCGCGAAAGATGCGTTTTGTCGTCTGTCAATTCCTTGTCCGCTTAACTCTTGGCGCCCATACTGGCTAGTCCATGTCCGCGTCGTTCGAATACCGGCCCAAGTTCGTCGATATCCGAGTCAAGAAACCTGACCCGGCGACCATGGAGCGCGAGCCAGAGGAACGTCCGTGCGATCATGTGGGATGCGGGCGCGCCGGCGTGCATAGAGCGCCGAAGAGCCGCGAGCTCGCCGGCCAGTATTGGCACTTCTGCTTTCAGCACGCCTCCGACTACAACCGGCGTTGGAACTATTTCGCGGGCATGAGCGACGCCGAGCTTGCCGACTATCAAAAGCGCGAAGAGACCGGCCACCGGCCGACCTGGACCTTCCGTGGCGGGCGCGGCGATCGGCTCTCGGCGGCGATGCGCGGCTTCCAGGCTGGCCGCCGCAGCGACCCATTCGGGATGTTCGGCGATGCGCCTCGCCCTGCCGGGGAAAGCGCGCGCCCAACCCGCAGGCTGACGCGCCTGCAAACATTGGCTTTCGAAGCCTTGGCGCTGGAAGAGGGGGCGGACGCCAGCCAGATTCGTACTCGCTACGCCGAACTCGTGAAGCGCTGGCACCCGGACTCCAATGGCGGCGACCGCGGCGCGGAGGCCAATCTCCACCGCGTCATTGCCGCGTATCAGACGCTAAAAGCGGGCGGGCTGGTCTAGGCTCCGGCAATTCGCCGCCTTTTGCTGGATACTGCGGCGCGATAAGGTAAGCCCGTCTCCCCGAATCCCATTTTCAAGAAATCTCATGACCGCTGCCGACGACCTCCTGACGATGAAGCCTGACAAGCAAGTCTCCGCCCGTACGTTCGGAGTCGACAGCGATATGAAAGTCCCGGCCTTCTCCAAGAAGACCGAATACGTGCCCGAGATCGACGACGCCTACCGCTTCGATCCGCAGACGACGCTGGCGATCCTAGCCGGCTTTGCGCACAATCGGCGCGTCATGGTGCAGGGCTATCACGGCACCGGCAAATCTACGCACGTCGAGCAGGTGGCCGCGCGCCTCAACTGGCCGCTGATCCGCATCAACCTCGATAGCCATGTCAGCCGCATCGATCTCGTCGGCAAGGACGCGATCGTCTTGAAGGAAGGCAAGCAGGTCACGGAGTTTCGAGAAGGCATGCTGCCCTGGGCGCTGCAGCGGCCGGTGGCGATCTGCTTCGATGAATATGACGCGGGCCGGCCTGACGTGATGTTCGTGATCCAGCGCGTGCTGGAGGCCAGCGGCAAACTGACGTTGCTCGATCAGAACCGGGTGATCACCGCCAATCCGTGCTTCCGCCTGTTCTCGACCACGAACACGATCGGCCTTGGCGACACGACGGGCATGTATCACGGCACGCAGCAGATCAACCAAGCGCAGATGGACCGCTGGTCGATCGTGGCGACGCTGAACTATCTGGATCACGACGTCGAA
>DASPMA010000089.1:0-8435 GCA_035627335.1 Binatia bacterium | reverse complement strand
CGTGCACATGTCGCCGCCGCCGCCTGCGCGCCTCGACGGCGCCGACAATGCCTCCTGGCCGCTATTGGACTATGACGCGCTCGCGCTTGAAGTGAATGCGGACCTTTTCGTCGAATGGCTGCCACGCGCCGCCGACGTTCGTATCGACGATGCCGCGCGCGCACGTTGGGAGCGCATTCGCGACGCATTGATCGTCAAGGCGCTCGGCTTCCCGCGCACGTTTACGATCCGCGACTATCATGCCGAAAACCTGCTCTGGCTGCCGGAGCGCGACGGCATCAAGCGCGTCGGCCTCCTCGATTTCCAGGACGCCATCCGCGGCTGGCGCGGCTGGGATTTTTCCATGCTGCTGCACGACGCCCGCCGCGACGTCAGCGGCCCCGCGCACGAAGCGGCGCTTCGCACGTATCTCGAAGCAACGGGCGCCACCAAAGCGGAGTTCGACCGCGAACTGGCGGTGCTCGGCGCGATCAATTCGATGCGTATCCTCGGCATCTTCTCGCGCCTCACGGCGCGCGATAACAAGCCGCGCTACCTGCAATTCATGCCGCGCATGTGGGGCCACCTTGCGCGCACGCTGAAGCATCCCGCGCTCGAAGAGGCCAACGCCTTCGTTGAAGACGTCGCCCGTCCATATCTGGAGCAAGCGGCATGACGCCGAAAACCGCTATGGTGCTCGCGGCCGGTCTTGGCACGCGCATGCGGCCCCTGACCAACGATCGCCCAAAGGCGCTGGTCACCGTCGCGGGCCGCACGCTGATCGATCACGTGCTCGACCGCCTCGCCGCGGCGGGCGTGCAGCGCGCCGTGGTGAATGTGCACGCCTTCGCGGACTTGCTCGAAGCGCACGTGAAACGGCGCCGCGACCTCGAAGTCGTGATCTCCGACGAGCGCACGCTGCTCATGGAAACGGGCGGTGGCCTCAAGCAAGCGCGTCCGCTTCTCGGCGACGATCCCATCGTCATCTGCAACATCGACTCTGTCTGGGATGAACCAGCCGGCTCCGCCATTGCGCGGCTCGCCAAGGGCTTCGATCCATCGCGCATGAGCGCGCGATTAATGCTGGCCGACATGGGCCAGTGCCTTGGCTTCGAGGGCGCAGGCGATTTCTTCATGGATGAGCACGGTGAAATCTCCTTCCGCGATGCGTTGCCGCATGCGCCATGGGCGTACATGGGCGCGCAGATCGTCGATCCGCGCATTGTCGACGAAGAGCCGCTCGAACCGTTCTCGTTCACGCGCATCTGGCGCCGTCTCGCGCAGGAGGGACGGCTGCACGGCGCGCCGCTCGGCGGCTACTGGATGCATGTCGGAGATCCTGACGCGCGGGCGCAGGCCGAAGCGCGTTTGGCGGGCGCGGCCGCCAGCGCATGAGCGCGCTCTCGCTCGGGCTGCCTGAGCCATTGTTTGGCGGCCCAGCGCCGCGCCTCCGCTACGCGCCGGCCTCGGCGCCCTTCCTCGATCTCATCGCCGACGCCATGGTCGCCGAACTCGCGCGCGGCGACGATCCGTTCGCGCTTTCTGACGCACTCGTATTGTTGCCCAACCGCCGCGCCGTCAGCGGCCTCATCACCGCGTTCGCAAAGCGACTCGGGGGCGCGGCGCTGCTGCCCGCGATCCGCCCGCTCGGCGATCCGCAAGCCGACGACGATCTGGAAGTCTGGGGCGCCGATCCGATTGCCGAACTGCCGCCGCCAATTCCCTTGCTGCAGCGCCGCCTGCAACTCGCGGCGCTCATCCGCCGCCGCGAAACACACGAGAACGGCGTCGACGATCCTGTGCGAGCACTCGCGCTCGCGGACGAGCTAAGCAAGCTTCTCGATGGCGCGGCGACGGTTGGTCAGGTCGACTGGAAGCAGCTGCCGAAACTTGTCGAAGAGATCGATCTCGCGCGCCATTGGGCAAGCTCGGCCGCGTTCCTCGAAATCATCACCAAATTCTGGCCGGCGCATCTGGAAGAACTCGGCCACAGCGATCCGGCCGAACACGGCGCCGCTGTCCGCCGCGCGCTGGCGAAGCGGTGGAAAGCCGAAGCGCCGAAGCGCGCCATCGTTATCGCCGGCTCCACCGGCTCACAGGCTACGACCCGCGAACTCATGCGCGTCGTGGCGCGCCTGCCGCGCGGCGTTGTCGTGCTGCCCGGCGTCGACGTCGATCTCGACGACGACAGCTGGCGCATGGTCGGCGACCAACATCCCCAGCACGCGCTCCGCGATACGCTCACCGCGCTCGGCGTCGATCGCCGCGACATCGCCGCACTGCAATTCGAAAACGAACGCGGTCGCGCGCGCCGCGTGTTGATGCGCGAAGCACTGGCGCCCGCGGAAAAGACCGCCGACTGGCTCGTGCGCCTAGAAGCGGCGGGCGGGGAGGCGTTCATCAAGGAGGGGGCGTCGAACCTGCGCCTCCTCGAAGCCGAAACTGAAGACCAGGAAGCAACCGCCATCGCGCTGCTATTGCGCGAAGTCCTGGAAACCCCCGGCGGCAACGCCGCTGTCGTAACGCCCGACGCAGCCCTCGCACGGCGCATCGAAGCCAAGCTCGCCCGCTGGGGCATCGCAGCCGCCGTCTCGCACGGCGCGCCGCTGCGCGAAACCGAAGCCGGCCGGCTGATCGCGTTGCTCTGCGAACTCGCGCGCGACGCCGGTGAACCTGTCGCGCTCGCGGCGCTCCTGAAGCACCCGCGCGTCTTGATCGGACGCGACCAATTCGCGCTCACCATTCTTGAACACAACGCACTGCGCGGCCCGCGCCGCTACGACACGCTCGAAGACCTCGCAAATTTCGGCGACCGCGACCCCGACGAGCCCATCACGCCATGGCCGCACGCACGCCCTATCGTCGACTCTCTGATCACTGCACTCGCGCCATTGCGCACGCTCATGTCGCAACGCGAAGTGACGCTCGCGGCGTTCGCCGAAGCGCTCACCCTCAGCGCCGAAACACTCACCGCCGACGAAATCTGGCAGGGCAGGGACGGCCAGGAAGCCGCTTCGCTTCTGCGCGAGGCCTTTAACCACGGCGCCGCGCTCGGCCTCATGCCGTCATACGCTGCCCCACGCGTGCTAATGAAGCTGATGGCCGAGCGCCAAGTGCCGCCGCCCACCAGTGCAAGCGATGCGCCCATCGCCATCTGGGGTCTGTTCGAAGCGCGCCTGCAGCGGCGCGATGTCATGATCCTCGCCGGCCTCAACGAAGGCGTCTGGCCCGCGCCGGTGGGCGAAGACCCGTTCCTCTCCCGCGCCATGCGCGCGAAACTCGGCTTGCCCTCGCTCGACGCGCGCATTGGCCTTGCCGCGCACGACTTCGCCCAACTCGCCAACGCGCCGAATGTCGTGCTTTCACGCGCACTGCGCCGCGACGGTTCGCCTACGCTCGCCTCGCGCTGGTTGTGGCGGCTAAAGACACTGGCGCAGGGCGCCAAAATCGAACTGGCGCGAGGCGATCAATACGCCACCTGGGCCAAGAACCTCGATGAACCGGCCGAAGTAATGCCAGCGCCACGCGTTGAACCGCGGCCGCCAGCGGACAAGCGCCTCAAGCAGATCAGCGTGACCCAGGTCGAAACGCTCATCCGCGATCCCTACGCCGTTTATGCGCGCCGCATCCTCAAACTCGACTCGCTCGATCCTATCGGCGCGTCCGCTAGCCCGGCTGAACGCGGCACGGCAGTTCACCGCGCCATCGAGCTGTTCGGCGACGGCGCCGACCCCGCCGAACTGTCGCGCCTCTTGGACGAAGAACTCCGCTGGCACGGCGTCGCGCCCGAACGCCGCGCCGCCGATCGCGAACGCTTGCTCGCCTCCGTAAACGTGTTGATCGCCTGGTTCGCGGAGCGGCGCTCGCACGAAGCAGTCATCTATCGTGAGAAGTTTGGCAAGATGCCGGTGGGCGAGGTGCTGCTTACCGGGCAAGCCGACCGTATCGAAATCGCGCCTGGCCACGCCGCCATTCTAGATTTCAAGACTGGTTCACCGCCATCCGACCCACAGGTGAACAGTGGGCTGTCGCCGCAGCTCCTGCTCGAAGCCGCGATGCTGATGGCCGGTGTCATCGAAGACGTGCCGAAAGCGACACCCACGGAACTTGTCTATTGGCAGTTCGGCGGCTCGAAACCGGCGCCTAAAGTTGTCGATGCAGAAGGCGGGCCCGTGGTCGCAGCGGAGAGGGCGCTCGCCAATCTCCGCAGCCTGCTCGCTAAGTACGCCGATCCGCAGCAGCCCTTCTTCTCCAAACCGCGCGTGCAATTCCTGAAGCCCTATGACGAGTACGATCTGCTCGCGCGGCGTAAGGAATGGGCAGCAGAGCGAGGCGAAGAATGAGCCTCGATCCCGTCGCCGAAGCCACGCGCGCCCAAGGCCAAGCCGCCGATCCCGCGTATTCCGTGTTCGTCACCGCCAACGCCGGCTCCGGCAAAACCAAAGTGCTGGTCGACCGCATCGCGCGCCTCTTGCTCGACGGCGCCAAGCCTTCGGCCTTCCTTTGCATCACCTACACCAAAGCCGCCGCCGCCGAGATGCAGCGCCGCTTGTTCGAACGCCTCGGCGCCTGGTGCGTCGCCGACAACGCTACGCTGGCGCAAGAGCTGGAAAAGCTCGGCGCGGCCAACGCCAATCTCAGCACCGCCCGAGCGCTGTTCGCGCAAGCGCTCGAAACACCCGGCGGCCTGAAGATCCAAACCATCCACGCTTTCTGCGAACGCCTGCTCGCGCGCTTCCCGCTCGAAGCCGGCGTGCCCCCCGGCTTCGACATCGCCGACGAAGCGCGCGCCGCCGCACTGCTCGCCGAAGCTCGCGCCTCCGCGGCGTTGGCGGAAGATGCGCCGCGCGAAGCCTTCAAGCGCTTCGCCAAACGCCTCTACAGCGATCACCTTGACGGGCTGCTGGACCGCCTCGCACTGCGCCGCGCCGACTTCCGCCGTTTCGCGCAAAAGCACCAGGGGGAACTTTTCGCCGTTCGCGCCCTGCGCGATCGCCACGGCGCGACGCAAACGGCGGAGGATTTCCTGCACAGCTTCGCGCAGAGCCTGGACTGGTCCACGCTCCGGCGCGCCGCCGAAGCGCTGCGCACCGGCAGCAAGCAAGACCAGGAAGCCGCCGAACGGGTGGGTGCGCTACTCCAATGCGCAGCCAAGGCGCCGCACGACATGATGGAGGCGTGCCTCGCCGTCGCACTCACCACCGGCGGCGATGTGCGCAAGAAACTGGTCACCGCCGCGCTCCAGAAGGACGAGCCCTGGCTCGAACCCTTCCTGCGTCAGCTCGCGCATGATGTCGTGGCGGCTCGCAACACGCTCAGCGCCATCGACCGCGCCGAAGACGCCATCGCCGCGCTCGCGCTCGCGCTGAAACTCGACGAGGCGTACGCCGAAGCCAAGTCGCGCTCCGGCACGCTGGACTTCGACGACCTCATCGAACACGCCCAGGCGCTGCTCCATCGCTCCGAATCGGCGCCCTGGGTGCTCTACAAGCTCGACGGCGGCCTCGATCACATCCTCATTGACGAAGGCCAAGACACCAGCGCGGGCCAATGGGAACTGATCGCGCCGCTGCAAGCCGAGTTCTTCGCCGGCAAAGGCGCGCGCGAACGCGTGCGCACCGTCTTCTCCGTCGGCGATCCCAAGCAAAGCATTTACGGCTTCCAGGGCGCCGATCCCGAACGCTTCCTCGACGAAGCGCATCGCCTCGACGCGCGCGCGCAAGCCGCAGGCGCCAAATTCCGCGCGCCCGAACTGCGCACATCGTTTCGTTCCACGCCGCAAGTGCTGCAAGCGGTCGATGCAACGCTGCGGGGCAAGCCCGTCATTGCCGGCCCAAGCGCACACGACGAGATCGTGCACCTCGCCAAACGCGCTGGCGAACTGGGCTGCGTTGAGGTGTGGCCGTTCACACCGCGCCCGCAAGTCGCGGATGCGAAGCCATGGGATGCTCCGCTCGACGTTGAAACGGAAACCAGCGCCGCCGCCATTCTCGCCACCGCCATCGCCAAGCGCGTCAAAGCCATGATCGCCGCGCGCGAAGCGGTGTGGGAGAAGGGCGAACTCCGGCCCATGCGCGCCGGTGACGTGCTGGCGCTCGTGCGCAAACGCGGCGCCATCTTCCGCGAGCTGATCAAGGCGTTCAAGCGCGAGCGGCTTCCCGTCGCCGGCGCCGACCGCATGGTGCTGCGCGAAGAACTGGTCGTGCAGGATTGCCTCGCGCTGATGCAAGTTGCGCTCGATCCTGCCGACGATCTCTCGCTCGCGTGCGTGCTCAAAGGGCCGTGGTGCAATCTCACGGACGACGACAACGACATTTTCCCGCTCGCCTACGATCGCGGTCACGCGCGGCTCTACGACCGCCTTATGGCGGCCGGCGATGCGAAATATGTCCAAGCGCGCGCCTTCGTGCAGGAGCTTGTCGCCCGCCGCGGCGGCGATCCGTTCGCTTTTCTCAGCTGGGCGCTGGAGACAACACACGATGGCGCCTCAGGCTGGCAGCGCGTGTTCGCGCGACTCGGCCCCGAGACTCGCGATCCGCTCGAAGAAATGCTGCAGCGCGCGCTCAAGTTGCCCGGCGATGACGCGTCAACGCTGCAGCGCTTCCTCTTCGACATCGAATCCGACGCCGGCCAAGTGAAGCGTGAACTCGAGGCCGAAACTGGCGCCATCCGCGTCATGACCGTGCACGGCGCCAAGGGCCTCGAAGCGCCCGTTGTGATTCTCCCGGACACTACCGGCGACGTCGGCGATGCGCCCGACAATGGCGTCCTGTTCGACGACGCGGAGGGACCGTTCGTTTCCTTTAGCTCCAAAGGCGACGACGCACCCTGCGCGAACGCGCGCGCGGAGCACAAAGCGCGAATGCTGCGCGAACACTGGCGCTTGCTCTACGTCGCGATGACGCGCGCGCAGGACCGACTCATCGTCTGCGGCCCGCAGTGGAAAAGCGGCGAAGCGCCAGACGTCAGCTGGCGCGGGGCCATCGAAGATGCGCTGGGCGAACTCGGCGCCGAGGAAATCCAAACACCGTTCGGCTCCGGCAAACGCATCGGCCAGATTCTGCATGCCGAAGCGCGCGAGGAGGCAGCCGCATCGCACGCCTCATTGCCACAATGGGCGCGCACTCTGCCGCCCGGCGCGACGCGCATCGAAATTGCCGCGCCCTCGCGCCTCCATCGCATCGATCCCGCATTGTTTTCCCCACGCCGCGACGGTCAAAAGCGCTTCCGCCGCGGTCGTCTCATTCACGGCCTCCTCGAACGTTTGCCCGACATCGCCTCCGAGCGTCGCCTCGACGCCGCGCGCGCTTGGCTGAAACGCCAAGACGCCGAAGAAGACAACATCGAAGCATATGCGCGCGAAGCGCTCACCGTGATCGACGACCCCCGTTTCGCCGCCGCGTTCGGGCCGCAAAGCCGCGCCGAGGCGCCTATCGTCGGCGACGCTGCAGGCAAGTCGGTGCGCGGCATCGTCGATCGCCTTGCCATCGACGGCGATCGCGTGCTCGTGCTCGATTTCAAGACCGATCGTCCCGCGCCGCAGAAGGTAGTGAACGCGCCGGAGTCTTACGTGTTGCAGCTCGCGCTCTACCGCGACGTGCTGCGCCAGATCTTCCCCGGCAAAACCGTCGAGTGCGCCCTCCTATGGACGGAAGCGCCGCTGCTGATGGCCCTGCCTGAAGCGCGGCTTGACGCTGCGCTGCAGCAGTTCCAGCGCGGTTGAAACGTTAAGGGTTCGCGCCTACATCCTTGCGACGATTCCCGTTTTTCAGGAGAAGCCTGCCGTGGCCACCAACAAGATTACGGACGATAGTTTCGAAGCCGACGTCTTGAAGTCCGGCCGTCCTGTCCTGGTGGATTTCTGGGCCGAATGGTGCGGCCCGTGTAAGCAAATCGGCCCGGCGCTCGAGGAAATCGCCAACGAAATGGGCGATCGCGTCACCGTGGCCAAGCTCAACATCGACGAAAACCCGATGGTCCCCGGCCGCTACGGCGTGCGCGGCATCCCCACGCTCATGGTGTTCAAGGACGGCAAAGTCGCCGCAACCAAAGTCGGCGCGATGCCGAAGTCGAAAATTGTCGAGTGGCTGAACGAGGCGATCCCGAGTGCGCAGAGCGCCTAAAGGAGCGCGGGTCTTCAGACCCGCGTTTCAAGCTCAAGCGCCTTAGCGGCCTGCAAGAACGACCCACAGATCAACACACGCGGCGCAGGAAACTGCGCCGCGTTTCGCATTGCGGCTTCGAGCGACGGCGCTTGGGATGACGCCACGTCGAACGCGTCGCAAATCGCGCTGATCATCGCCGGCGCCACGTGCGGCTCCGCAAGCGGCACGCCGATCACATAATCGACCGCGCCCGCGAGCGCGCCGATAAAGGCGTCCGCATCCTTCCGAGCGCGAATTCCAATGATTGCCACGGTCGGCGCCTCGCGCCGTTGCCGCATATCCCCGAGCGCG
>DASPMA010000088.1:0-6003 GCA_035627335.1 Binatia bacterium | reverse complement strand
ATGCGGGATCGAACCCGTCGAGATCGATGCTGACATAGAGAGGCCGCGAGAACTTGAACGTCTTTGCCGCACCCCAGCCGGGCGGTAGGTCCGTCATCTGATGGATCGTGACGCCGAATCGTTCGGCTTGTTCGCGTAGGTGTTTGTTGAGCGTTCGGATGCCTATTTGCGTGAGGCTCGCCGCCAGCTCCTCCTCCATGATGCGCGCGAACGGCGAGGCGTGGCTGCGTTTGTCATCCTCGTAAGAGTCGTAGAGATCGGGATGCGCGTCGAAGTGCAGGATATCGACCGGGCCATGATGCGCGGCGATGGCCTGCAGAATCGGATATGTCACCGCGTGATCGCCGCCGAGCGATATGGGGACAGCGCCGTCGCCCAACGATCCCGACACCGCATCGCGGATTCGCGCGTCATCACCGGCCTCCTCGTGCAGATCCAGATTGCCCCAGTCGATGAACAGAATGTCGGCCATCTCTACGCCGCGTTCGCTTGCCGAGCCGTAGGCGTCGTTGAACAAGGCGGCGCGGATCAGCGGCGGCGCTTGCGCGGGGCCGCGCAAATAGGACGAATGCACGTCGGTCGGCAGTCCGATGAGATCGACCCGCCGGCTCACGGCCCTACTCCGCCGCGACTTTTGCGCCGCTATCGTTCTGGCCACGCTTCCAGCGAAGGCGCGGCTGGCGCGCGGCGCGTGTTTCGTCGAGCCGGCGCATCGGCGCGAGCTTGGGCGCTTGCTTGAAGAACTCGACGTCTCCCGCATTCACGCGCCCGGCCAGCGCGATCATCACGTCGGCAAAGCGGTCGAGTTCGCGCTTGGGCTCGGTTTCGGTCGGCTCGATCAGCATTGCGCCGTGAACGACCAGCGGGAAGTAGGTCGTGAACGGGTGATAGCCCTCGTCGAGCAGCGCCTTGGCCATGTCGATGGTCTCGACGCCCTTCGGCTTGATGCTGCTGTCATCGAGCAAGGCTTCATGCATGCACGGGCCGTCGCCGAACGGCGCGCTGAAATGCGGCTTCAGGCGCGCGAGCAGATAGTTGGCGTTGAGCACGGCGTCTTCCGCGACCTGCCGCAGGCCATCGCTGCCGTGGCTCATCATATAGGCCAGCGCGCGCGTGAACATGCCCATCTGACCATGGAAGGCGCACATGCGGCCGAAGGCTTGCGTGCCGTCAGTGTGCTCGCGCAGTTCGTATCCTCCCCCGCTTGCGGGGGAAGTGGCCGCGGAGCGGCCGGAGCGGGAAGTCGCCGACGCGCCCCTCCCCCTCGCTTCGCTCGGGACCTCCCCCTTCGGGGGAGGACGTTTCAAGATATGCGGCACGGGCGCAAACGGCGCGAGCGCGGCGCTGAGCACAGTCGGGCCAGCACCCGGGCCCCCGCCGCCGTGGGGCGTGGAGAACGTCTTGTGCAGGTTGATGTGCATCGCGTCGACGCCGAGATCGCCGGGGCGCACCTTGCCGACGATGGCGTTGTAATTGGCGCCGTCGCAATAGAAGTAGCCGCCAGCGGTGTGGATGAGATCGGCGATCTCCTTCACGTCGCGTTCGAACAGCCCGCACGTGTTCGGGTTGGTGATCATGATGCCGGCGACATCCGGGCCCAGTTTCGCCTTCACGTCTTCCGGATGCACGCGGCCGTCATCACGCGCGGGGATTTCATCGACGGTGAAGCCGGCGGCCGCCGCCGTCGCCGGATTGGTGCCGTGCGCGGAGCTGGGCACGAGCACGCGCTTGCGCGTCTCCGCTTCGCCTCGCGCTTCGAGCGCCGCTTTGATCGCCAGCATGCCGCAGAATTCGCCGTGCGCGCCGGCTTTCGGCGAGAGCGCGACGGCGGGCATGCCGGTCATGGTGCAGAGCCAATGCGCTAGCTCATCCATCACTTCGAGCGCGCCTTGGATCGTGGATGTCGGCTGCAGCGGATGCAGATCGGCGAAGCCTTCGAGCCGCGCGACGCGCTCGTTGAGGCGCGGATTGTGCTTCATCGTGCACGAGCCGAGCGGGAAGAGGCCGAGATCAATGGCGTAGTTCTTTTGGCTCAGGCGCACGAAGTGGCGCATCGTTTCCGGCTCGGAGAGACCGGGCAGATCGAGCGCGGCTTTGCGCGCAAGACCGCCGAGCTTGTCCTTGCCCCCTTTGGGTTCGGGCAGGTCGACGCCCGTGCCGGTGGCGTGACCGGTTTCGAAAATCAGCGGCTCAGCTTGCAGCAGGCCGCGATTGCCGGAGGTGGTGTCGGTTTTCATGCGATGACTTTCTTCAGCGCATCGGCATACGCGGCGATGTCGGCGTCGGTATTCATTTCGGTGGCGCAGGTGATGAGGATGTCGTCCATGCCGGCCTTGGGGTTGAGGCGGCTTATGGCGACGCCGGCGATCACGCCTTGCTCGGCGAGTGTATCGACAATCTTCTGCGCATCGCCCGGGACGCGGATGGCGATCTCGTTGAAGAAGCGGTTGGTCAACACCTCGACGCCCTTCACTTTCCCGAGCGCATCGGCAAGCGCGACAGCCTTCTCGTGATTGAGATGCGCGAGGCGCTTCAGCCCCTGCTCACCCAACAGCGTCATGTGGATGGTCCAAGCGAGCTGGCAGAGGCCCGAGTTCGTGCAGATGTTGGAGGTCGCCTTTTCGCGGCGAATGTGTTGCTCGCGCGTCGACAGCGTCAGCACGAAGCCGCGCTGGCCGTCGGCGTCCACCGTCTCGCCAGCGACGCGCCCTGGCATCTGGCGGATGTACTTTTCCTTGGTGGCGAAGAGGCCGACGTATGGCCCGCCGAAGTTCAGCGCATTGCCGATGGACTGGCCTTCGCCGCAGACGATATCGGCGCCATAAGCGCCGGCCGGTTCGATCAGGCCAAACGAAACACATTCGGTGAAAGTCGCGACCATCAGCGCGCCGGCGCTGCGCGCCGCTTCGCCGATCTTGGTGAGGTCGGTGATCGTGCCGAACACGTTGGGCGACTGCACGATGACGGCGGCGACGTCGGCGCCGAGGCTCTTGGTGACGGCCGCTTCGTCATCGACGGCAGCCGGAAGCGCGACGATTTCGAGACCGAGCGCTTCGCAAGCCGTGCGCGCAGTGTCGATGTAGTGCGGGTGCACGCCGCCGGAGAAGGCGATCTTCTTCCGCTTGGTGACGCGCGCGGCCATCATGGCCGCTTCGGCGCAGGCGGTGGAGCCGTCGTACATGGAGGCGTTGGCGACCTCCATGTCGAGCAGCATCGCGACTTGGCTCTGGAATTCGTAGAGCGCCTGCAGCGTGCCCTGCGCGATTTCCGGCTGATAGGGCGTGTAGGCGGTGAGGAATTCGCTGCGTTGGATCAGGTGATCGACGCTTGCCGGCACGTGATGACGATAAGCGCCGGCGCCGAGAAAGAACGCGGTGCGGCCAGCCGGCGTATTCTTTTCGGCCAGACGCTGCATGTGGCGATGCACTTCGAGTTCGCCTTGCACGCGCGGCAGATCGATCAAATCCTTCAGCAGCGCGCCACCCGGCACGTCCTTGTAAAGATCGTCGACGGACTTGGCGCCGATGACGCCGAGCATCTGCTCGCGGTCAGCGTCGGTAAGCGGCAGATAACGCATTAAAGGCCCTTCACGTAGTCGTCGTAGGCGGCCTGATCCATGAGCGCCTCTAGATCGCCCTTGTTCGCCACCTTCAGTTTCACGAACCAGCCATCGCCATCTGGCGATTGGTTCACAAGATCGGGTTGCCCGGACAGGGCGTCATTCGCGGCGACTACCTCACCGCCGATAGGCGCGTAGACATCAGACGCCGCCTTCGCGCTTTCGACCACCGCCATGTCGGCGCCTCTGGCGAAGCTCGCGCCCACCTGCGGCAGTTCGACATAGACGACGTCGCCCAATTGCTCAGCGGCGTATTTGGAAATGCCGACGGTGGCGATATCGCCCTCCAGCCGCACCCATTCGTGATCTTTCGTGTAACGCGTGGTCATGTCAGGTCCCCTTTTTCGGGCGATGATAGCGGTGCGGAACGAACGGCAACGGCGTGACGGTGGCGCTGCGAGGCACGCCGCGCACCATCAAATCGACCACATGGCCGGGCTCGGCGTGTTCGGCTTCAACATAGCCCATCGATATCGGGCCGTTGAGGATCGGCGAGAAGCCGCCCGAGGTGATGACACCGATCTTTTTGCCGTCCTTCATGATCTCCACGCCCTCGCGCGCGGGCGCGCGGTCGTTCGGGCGGATGCCGACGCGCTTGCGTGAGGGACCCAACTCCTGTTCGCGCAGGATGCGCTGGGCGCCGGGAAAGTCCTTCGCTTCGCGGCGCCGCTTCTGGATGGTCCAACCCAGATCGGCTTCGATCGGCGAGGTTGTCGGATCGAGATCGTGACCGTAAAGGCAAAGGCCGGCTTCGAGGCGCAGACTGTCGCGCGCGCCGAGACCGATCGGCTTCACTTCGGGGTGTGCAAGCAGCTTCTCAGCCAAGTCCGTCGCTTGTTCCGCGCGTACCAGAATCTCGTAACCGTCCTCGCCGGTATATCCCGAGCGCGTAACTGTGATGCGGCCGAACGCATCGAAGCGCTTCACGGTCATGAAGCTCATCTCGGCCAGCGCCGGATCGATCACTTCAGCCGCGACTTTATGCGCCGTCGGCCCCTGCAGCGCGAGCAGGCAGCGATCGTCGGCGCGCACGAGATTGGCCTCGCCCGCGGTCGTCGCTTCGATCAGGGCCCAGTCGTCGTTCTTACAGCCGGCATTTACGACGATGTAGAGATCGCCTGCCGCTGCGGGTTCGACCGGGCGCGCGATCATCAGATCGTCCAGCACGCCGCCGTTGTCGTTGAGCAGCATCGTGTAGCGGACTTGGCCGGGCTTCAGCCCCTGGATGTCGCCTGGCACGAGGCGTTCGATCAGCGCAGCTATCTTCTTGTGCGCCGCGTCGCCCTCGAGCCCGTGTCCTTTCGGCAGCGCGAAGAAGCAAGGGCCCATATGGGAGACGTCGAACAGCCCCGCGTGCTCGCGCGTCCAAAGGTGTTCGGCGATCAGGCCTTCGAACTGGATCGGCATGTCGTAGCCGGCGAAGTCCGCGAACTTGGAGGTGCGCGCGCGCCAGAGCGCGTCGAGCGGCAGTTTCAGAGGTCCGGCTTCGGCCATAACGTGTCCCAGGTTTGCGCGGCGCACGCTCGCGCATGCGGCCCCCGCTGTCCCTGGCGCCTGAGAGATTTACTCCTTCGGCGGCGCCGTCCCACCGGGCGGCGCGCTATCCAGCGTCGTCATCCCCCCGCGGTCCGGTTCCCTGAGAGTTTCCGGGGCGGTTGCTCCTTCGGGGTTGGCCTGTTCGCCAATCTCTCCCGCGGGGTTCGCATGTCTGGCCGGGAGCGCGCGACTCGCGTCGGGCGCCCTCGTCGCGGCGGAAACTGGTCGCGCCGCTCGGCGGAGTCAATCCGAGTGCGCCGCAGACCGCATTGTGGCCGCGGGCGGCGCCATTCGCCGTTCGTTCGCGAGATGTCGCCTGCTGTACTGCCTGAGTGGAAATTCACAGGTGGCGATTGGCGACATTTTCGCGTGAGTCAGGGTCGATGTTCTGAACGCGTTCGACTCACCAGAGTCCGAGGTACGCTTCCCCACGAAGGATCGCCTCGGCCTCCGGCGTGTACTTGTCTTTGCTTTTGTCGTCAGGGTGAAGGTCGAGCCCTTTGTGAATCTGAAGCGGCCCCTTCGATCCTTTGCGCGCCCGCACAATGACGCGCCGCGCCGGCTTGTCGGCGCAAGGCCGGATCGGAAATACGGAGACGCTGCCTAGTCGGCCCTCCAATGCGCCGAGAATGTCGCGAAGGCGATAGGCGCGGTGTATCAGCGTCATCTCTGCGTGTGCGCGCATGCGATTGGACCAGACCTTGATCCAATCGCCGATCGGACGGTCCGCAATGTACGAGCCGCGCCGTGCCTCGGACGGGGGCCGGCCCTCGCCATCGGCGTCGTACGGAGGATTGAAAAACACATAGTCGAATACGCCAAAGTCCGCGGCCGGGTCGAGGGCGTCC
>DASPMA010000087.1:0-2745 GCA_035627335.1 Binatia bacterium | reverse complement strand
CTTGGCGCGATCTCCAGCGCGGAGCGCGCCTCCTATCGCTTCCGGTTTGCGAACGGGCGCACCGTCACCCGGCGCTTCACGCCCGAGCCGGCCAATCCAGATCGCATACGCGCGAACGCGGAGCGCTGGTTCTATCCGCAGCTGATGGAGGAAGAGGGCCAGAACTGGCGCGCGCTGCTGGCGCCGGAGCAGGCCCCGTGGGCCTTGCAGGAGCCGGGGCGCGCGTTCCGCATGCGCGATGCGCCGGAGATCGACGCCTTCGTCATCGAGATGCGCCAGAACACGTCGTCGGAAGACATGGATATTGCCGAGTTCATGCTGGACTCGCTGGAGGCGGCGCGCACCTCGGGACGGCGCAACATCGTGCTCGACATGCGCATGAATGGCGGCGGCGATCTCAACAATACGCGCGCCTGGGTCCGGCGGCTGCCCCGTGTTGTGCCGGGCCGCGTGTTCGTACTGACGAGTCCGTGGACGTTCTCCGCGGCGATCTCAACCGTCGGCTATCTCAAGCAATCGGCGCCCGATCGCGTCGTGATTGTCGGCGAACATGTCGGCGACCGGCTCGACTTTCACGCCGAAGGAGACGTTGTAACGCTGCCTCATGCCGGCGGCGCCGTGCTCTCCGCGACCGAGCGCCACGATTATCGCACGGGCTGCGTCAACATCGAGAACTGCCACGGCTCCGTCACGCGCCATCCAATCGCGGTGGAAAGCCTGGCGCCGGACATCGAAGCGCCGTGGACGATCGAAGCGTACCGCGCGGGGCGCGATCCGGCGATGGAAGCGGTGGCGGCGGCGTTGCGCTAACGCTTCGCAGTCGCGGCGCGCGCGGTCGACGCACGCGCCAGGCGGCGCCATATGGAATGCGTGGATTCGAGCAGCACTCCAGCGGTGACAAGCACTGAACACGCGCAGCTTACGTCGCGCGCGGCGATGCTGTCGCTTGCCGTCGCGCTGACGCTGATCGCGCTGAAGACATGGGCGTGGCTGGTCTCTGGTTCGGTGGCGATGCTTGCCTCGCTGGCGGATTCCGCGCTCGATCTGGCTGCATCGCTGATTACGTACTTCGCCGTGCGTTACGCCGCCGCGCCGCCGGATCGCGAACATCGTTACGGCCACGGCAAGGCGGAAGCTTTCGCGGGATTGTTGCAAGGCGGCCTTGTTGGCGTTTCCGGCGTGGTTATCGCGACTGAGGCCGCGCCGCGCTTATTTGCTCCGGCTGTGATCTCGCACGGCCTTGAGAGCATCGCTGTGATGCTGGTCTCGATTGCGCTGACCGCGGGACTTGTCGCGTACCAAACACATGCTGTGCGGCGAACGGGCTCGGTCGCGACAAGGGCGGACCGTCTGCACTATGCGGGAGACCTGGCGGCGAATGCTGTTGTGCTCGCGGGCATTGGCGCGGGCGTTTACCTGGGAGTGGGATGGGCCGATCCGGCTGCGGCGCTGCTGGTTGCGGCGTGGCTTCTCTACGGCGCGCTCAAGGTCGCGCGCGAGGCGGCCGATCACTTGCTTGATCGCGAGGTGGCGGACGATGTTCGCGCACGCATCCGCGCGCTGGCGGAAGAGGACGCACGCATTCTGCGAGTGCACGAATTGCGCACGCGCACCAGCGGGCCGTACCTGCACATCCAGTTCCACGCTGAACTCGATCCCGATTTGTCACTGGAAGCAGCCCATAAGATCGTTGTCGCTGCCGAGAGCCGCATTCGCGCCGAATTCCCGACCGCCGACATCATCATCCACCCCGACCCCAAGGGCCGCGCCGAGCCGCACGGCCATGAGCATTTCGAGCGCGCGCACGGGCATTGAACTGCTCAGTGGTCGCGCCTCGTCCCCGATCTCCGCTATAAGCGCCCGCGTGACCGACGTGTTGACGCCAACAAGCCTTTTGCTCGCGCTTAAGCAGCGTTCGCATTCGCTCGGCTTCGACGCCGTCGGGGTCGCGTCAGCGCGCGAGGCTTGGCCGGCGGGGGCGCGGTTGGAGGAGCATCTGCGCGAAGGGCGGCATGGCGACATGGCGTGGATGGCGCAGGATCGGCGCGCGCATCCAACAGCGCTTTGGCCTGACGCGAAGAGCGCCGTACTGGTGGGGCAGTCTTACGCCCCGAAAGACGATGCGCTGGCATTGCTGGACGAGAAACAGCACGGACTTGTCTCGGCGTACGCGGCGCGGCGCGATTATCACGATGTGGTCAAAGGCAAGCTGAAGCAGCTGGCGCAGTGGCTCGCGCATGAGACCGGCGAGGAGGTGAAGGTGTTTGTCGACACCGCGCCGCTGATGGAAAAGCCGCTCGCCGCGCGCGCCGGCATCGGGTGGCAGGGCAAGCACACCAACTTGGTGTCGCGCGGGCATGGCTCGTGGCTGTTTCTCGGCGCCATTCTGACGGCGGCGGAGATCGAACCGGACGCGGCGCATGAAGACCGTTGTGGGTCATGCCGCGCATGCCTTGACGTGTGCCCGACCAATGCGTTTCCGGCGCCCTATCAGCTCGATGCTCGGCGGTGTATTGCCTACCTGACCATCGAAAGCAAAGAGCAGATTCCGCGCGAGCTTCGCGCCGCAATCGGCAATCGCGTGTTCGGGTGCGACGATTGTCTTGCGGTGTGTCCGTGGAACAAGTTCGCGGCTGACGCGCGAGAGACGCGCATGAGTTTGCGCGAGGATTTGCGTCTCGCCCCGCTCGCCGAACTTGCGGCGTTGGACGACGCGGCTTTTCGCGCGCGCTTTGCCGGCACGCC
>DASPMA010000086.1:0-8989 GCA_035627335.1 Binatia bacterium | reverse complement strand
GTGTTGCGATTCGGCTTGAGCGCGGTGGCTCAACCCGCCCCCTTCCCCCTCCCCTCGCGGGGAGGGGGTGCAAAAACCGCGAGCGCTCAATCACCGCGCCACCTTCTCTTTGTCGCCACGTTCAACGTCGTCGAGAACGCGAGCGCGATAATGAACGGCACCCAAATCGGCAGATTGCCGAGGCCGGGCGTTTCGAGCGCGGTCGCGAGATGATCGTCCACACACCACCAGAGCAGGAACATCCACATCAGGCGGCTCCCGCATTGGCGCCGCTTTCGGCGAGCGCTTCGAGCACGGCCATGCGCACGGCGACGCCCATGCGCACTTGGGTTTCGATGAGGGAGACGTCGGGATTGTCGGCGACGGTCGAGTCGATCTCGACGCCGCGGTTCATCGGGCCGGGGTGCATGACGAGCGCGCCCTTCTTGGCGAGCTTCAGCTTGTCTTCGTCAAGCCCGTAGAACCAGAAGAACTCGCGCGCTGACGGGAAGAAGCCGCCGGTCATGCGTTCGCGCTGCACGCGCAGCATCATGATGACGTCGGCGCCTTCCAGGCCCTTGCGCATGTCGTGGAAGACCTCCGCGCCCCAGCGGTCGGCGCCGATCGGCATCAAAGTCGGCGGGCCGATGAGCCGGACGCGCGCGCCGAGCAGGTTGAGCAGGGTGACGTTCGAGCGCGCGACGCGGCTGTGCGCGACGTCGCCGCAAATGGCGACGGTGAGGCCTTCGATCTGGCCGAGGCGATTGCGGATGGTGAAGGCGTCGAGCAGCGCTTGCGTCGGGTGCTCGTGCTTGCCGTCGCCGGCGTTGATCACGGCGCAGTCCACTTTGCGCGCCAGCAGTTCGGCCGCGCCGGAAGAGCCATGGCGGACGACGAGCAGGTCAGGGCGCATCGCGTTTAGCGTCGCGGCGGTGTCGATCAGCGTTTCGCCTTTCGCCACAGACGAGCTCTTAACGCTCATGTTCACGACGTCGGCGCCCATGCGTTTGCCGGCGAGTTCGAATGAGCTTTGCGTTCTCGTGGAATTCTCGAAGAAAAGATTGATCAGCGTGCGCCCGCGCAGCGTGTCGAGCTTCTTGATCTTCTTTTCCAGCAAAGGCGCGAACGTCTCGGCCCGGTCGAGCAGATTTTCGGCCTCGAAACGATCCAGATCTGCGATGGCCAGGAGGTGCTTCTTGCGAAAACGGACTGGGCTCGAACCTGCGTCGCTTTTCTTCACGCCAGTCGGTCGCTGCGCCATGCGCGCTTGTTAGACGCCGTCGCCGGTTTTCCGCAAGCACGACCGAAAGAAGGCGGGGATAATCGTTTCAGCCATGTTGGCGCCGCGGACTCGGTGTTGTACTCATTTTGTTCCAATGGTGGGACAGGGCGGGGTGCAACGATGAGGAAGCGCGGACATGAAAGCGCAGCCCAAACGAGACGATGCAGTTGGTCTGCGCCCGGTGGGTGTGGCGCTGGCGGCGGTGGTGGCCGGATTGAGCGCGGGCAAAGCCGCGGCGGTTGAGACGCCGGCGCGCGCGCCGCTCGTGCCGACGAACCACGCGAAGACCTATGTGGCCGACCCCACGAACCATCCCGGTTTCGAGGAAGATCCTGAGATGGTCGTGGATCGCAGCGAGCCGGTCGCGCCGTTCAGTTCGCGCTGACTTCTTGGACCGCCGGCGCCCTCGCCGGCGGTGGTCTTGAAGTCGGACGTGGTGTTTGGGATTTGCCATTCCGCCGGCGAGGCCGGCGGTCCAAGAAAGCAAGCACCGCCGCTTCATGCGCCGACAGGCCTGCATGCTTTGAGCGCGGCAGTTTGAACCCGCCGGCGAGATAGGTATCGAGCAGTTCAGGATGGACGTAGCATTTGCGGCAGATGGTCGGCGTGTTGCCGAGGCTCATCGACACTGTCTCGATCGCCGCCTTCACGTTCGCCTTTGCGAGCGTTTGCGTGTCGAACGCACCGAGACGAGAAAGTTCGGCCGCCGCTAGCACTGTGCCGCCCCAGGTCCGAAAATCCTTCGCCGTGACCTCCGCGCCGCTGATTTCGCGCAGATACGCGTTCACATCCGTCGACGTCACCGATTGCGGCGTGCCGTCCTCATCCACGTACTGAAACAGCCGCTGTCCCGGCAGTTCCTGCGCGGCCTTGACGACTTTCGCGACCCGCCGGTTCTTCATCGTCAGCTTCCAGCTCTTGCCGGATTTGCCCGTAAAGACGAAGCGCAGCGTATCGCCGCGCACCTTGGCGTGCTGATCCTTCAGCGTGGTGAGGCCGTAGCTCTTGTTGGTTTTGGCGTATTCGTCATTGCCGACGCGGATGAGCGTAGTGTCGAGCAGGTGCGCGATGGTCGCGAGCACTTTCTCGCGCGGCAGGCCGCGCAGACCCATGTCTTCGTCGATGCGAGCGCGAAGCGCCGGCAGCGCCTTGGCGAATTCCGTCAGCCGTTCGAATTTCGCCGCGTCGCGCACTTCGCGGAAGCGGGGGTGATAGCGGTGTTGCTTGCGCCCGCGCGCGTCGCGGCCGGTGGCTTGTAAGTGACCATGCTCATCGGGACAGATCCACACGTCCGTCCAAGCCGGCGGGATGGCGAGGCTCTTGATGCGCGCGAGCGCGTCTTTGTCGCGGATGAGCTTGTCGTGCGGGTCGCGATAGCTGAAGCCCGAACCGCTGCGCCGGCGCGTAATGCCAGGCGCCTCGCTCGTGACGTAAGCAAGGCCGACCTTTTCGGCGGAGGGAGCGGCGGGCGCCATGGCCACGGGAAAGCCGCGCCGTGGCGCGCCGGTTCCCAATCAGCGCAGCGCCAGCGTGATGGCTATCGGCATTGTGACAAATGAGAGGATCGTCGTCGCCGTGATGATCGCCGCCATGAGCCGTGCGTCCCCGCCCATTTCGCGCGCGAAAGTGTAGGCCGCCGCCGCCGTCGGCGTTGAGGCGATGCCGACAGCAACCGCAGTGGGCAGAGGCGGCGCGCCGATGAGAACGCACGCGCCGTAGGTCAGCGACGGCGCAACGATGAGACGCATGAAGCATGCGGTGGCGACTTTCACGCCGGACGTTCGCAACGCGCTGAAGTCGAGCGCGGCGCCGACGCACATCAGCGCGACCGGCATGGCGGCGCCGCCGAGCAACTGCAGCGCGTCGGTGGCCGGTCCAAGATCATGCAGCCCGGCAAAGTTCGCCGCGAGCCCGGCGGCGCACCCCAGGATCAGCGGATTGACGATAATCTGATCGAGCAGCGCGCGCATCGAGGTCGCTTTGGCGCTGCCCCAGATCGACAGCACGATCACACAGATCACGTTGATCATCAGCACAAGCGGGCCGAACGCGAGACCGACCAGTTCGAATCCCTGTGCGCCGTAGAGTCCCTCTGCCGCCGCCAGCAAGGCAAACCCGTTCCACCTCACGCTGCCCTGAAAAAGGCTGGTGTAAGCCGGATCGTCGCCGCGAAAGAAAAGGCGCAGCGCAAGCGCCAGCGTCACCAGCGTGAAAAATCCGCCGAGGAGGGCGAGCAGGAATGCGCCAGCATCGCCGCCGGCGAAATTCCCGCTGGCGACGAGCGTAAAGAGGAAGGACGGATAAAGAACGAAATAGCCGAAGCGGTTCACCATGCCGAATTGGTCGGCCGTGGCGATCTTGCTCGCGCGCACGATGTAGCCGAGCGCAATGAGAATGAAGGTCGGCAGGAGCGCGCTAAAGACGTCAGCCATAGGCGCAACCGGTTTCGCAGGACGCAAGCGGGGACCCTTCCCTTGTGGCGCTGCTCAAGCTCTTCGCTCCTGCATCGCGTCGAGCGCGCCTTGCAGCATGTACGCGGCCGCCATTTTGTCCACCACTTCGCCACGTCGCCGGCGCGAGGCGTCCCCCTCCATCAGTGTGCGCGTGACAGCCGCAGTAGAGAGACGTTCGTCCCAAAGCAGCAGCGGCGCGTCGCGCTTGGCGATCAGGTTGCGGGCAAATGCGCGCGCGCTTTGCGCGGCAGGGCCGGACGAGCCATCCATGTTCAGCGGCAGGCCGACGACGAAGCCGACACATTGGCGCGCGTCATAAAGCTTCAGGATCGCCTCGGCGTCCGCCGCGAACTTGCTACGGCCGATCTGTTCGATCGATGACGCGATGAGCCGCGTCGTGTCGCTGACCGCAACGCCGATGCGCTTCTCGCCCGGGTCGAGCCCCATCAGCGCGCCGATCGCCGGCAGGGCGGCGGCGAAATCGGGGAGTTCGAGGATGGGCACGGGCAATGCCAATAGGGCAGTAATGGACCAGGGCAATAGGGAGTTTGGAGCGTCTGTATGCGCCCCTATTGCCTTATCGCCCTTTTGCCTTATTGCCCCACAGCCATGTCCATCGACGAAAAGACCGTCCGCAAAGTGGCCAAGCTCGCGCGCCTGGCGCTGCCGGAAGAGCGCGTCGCGCCCATGGCCGCCGAACTCAACGGCATCATGGCCTGGATCGAGCAGCTGAACGAGGTCGACATCGAGGGCGTCGAGCCGATGACGAGCGCGGTGGAGGGCCTGTCGCTGCCGATGCGCGAGGATGTCGTGACAGAAGGCAACGATCCTAGCCGCGTCCTGGCGAACGCGCCAAGGGCGGAGGATGGCTTCTTCGTGGTGCCGAAGGTCGTGGAGTGAGCTTCACCATCGCCACCGAAACGCCGCTGTCGGACGACGTGCGGGCGCTGGTGACGGCGCTGAACGAGTTCACGTTCGAGCTGACGCCGGCGGAGTATCGTCACCACATGACGGTCGAGCAGATGGCGCAGCCGGACACGACATTGTTTGTGGCGCGCGACGGGAACGGCGCGGCGCTCGGCATGGGGGCACTGCGCCGTCACGCCCGTGGCATCGGCGAAGTGAAGCGGATGTTCGTGCGCCCCGAAGCTCGGGGCAAGCGCATCGGCGAGGCGATACTGGCGCACATCGAGGCGCTCGCGCGCGAAGAGGGCTTCACGCGGCTTGTTTTGGAGACCGGCTCGAATTTCGATGCGGCGCGGCGCGTCTATGAGCGCGGCGCGTTTGTGGCGTGTGACGCAGTGCTCGACTATCCGCCGAGCGCGTGGACGACTTTTTACGCGAAGGACCTGGCTGCTTGACCGACCTGACTTCCCTCACCCTCGTCAACGCGCTCGACGGGATGGAGAAGAAGCAGTTCTCCTCCGTCGAACTGACCGACGCGTTCATCGCCGCGATCGAGCAGGCCAACCCCGCTCTCAACGCCTTCGTGGCGACGACGCCGGAATTGGCGCGCGAGCGCGCGAAAGCGTCGGACGCCAAGCGCGCCGCAGGCAAGGCAGGGCCGCTCGAAGGCGCGCCGCTGGGGATCAAGGACCTCTTCTGCACTGAGGGCGTCCGCACGACGGCGTGCTCGAACATCCTCGGCGATTTCACGCCAACCTATGAAAGCACGGTGAGCGCCAATCTCTTTAACGACGGCGCCATCATGTTGGGCAAGCTCAACATGGACGAGTTCGCCATGGGCTCGTCCAACGAGACGAGCGCTTTTGGCAACGTCGTCAATCCCTGGCGGCGCGGGAATGAAGACACCAAGCTCACGCCGGGCGGTTCGTCGGGCGGCTCGGCTTCGGCGGTCGCCGCTGATCTCTGCTTGGGCGCGACGGCGACGGACACCGGCGGTTCGATCCGTCAGCCGGCCGCCTTCACCGGCACCGTCGGCATCAAGCCGACCTACGGCCGCTGCTCGCGCTGGGGCATCGTCGCGTTCGCGTCGTCACTCGATCAGGCCGGCCCGATTGCGAAGACGGTGGAAGACGCGGCAATCCTGCTGCAATCGATGGCGGGTCACGATCCGAAAGACTCCACCTCGCTTCCCGATAAACTTCCCGACTTCCGCGCCGCCACGCAGCGCTCGATCAAGGGCATGACGATCGGCGTGCCCAAAGAATATCGCATGGACGGCATGCCGGACGAGATCGAGGCGCTGTGGCAGCAGGGCGTCGAATGGGCGAAAGACGCCGGCGCCATCATCAAGCCGATCTCGCTGAAGCACACCAAGTATGCACTGCCCGCCTATTACATCGTGGCGCCCGCGGAAGCCTCCTCCAACCTCGCACGCTATGATGGCATGCGCTACGGCGCGCGCGTGCAGGGGCGCGATCTGGCCAGCACATATGAAGACACGCGCGCGAAGGGCTTTGGCGCGGAAGTGCAGCGCCGCATCCTCATCGGCACATACGTGCTGAGCGCGGGCTATTACGACGCATATTATCTGCGCGCGCAGAAGGTGCGGCAGCGCATCGCGCAGGATTTCCGCGAGGCATTCGAGGAGGTCGATGCGATCATCACGCCGGCCACGCCTTCCGCCGCCTTCGGCTTAGGCGAAAAGGGCGACGATCCGGTGGCGATGTATTTGAACGACATCTTCACCGTGACCGCGAACCTCACCGGCCTGCCGGCGCTGGCGCTGCCGGCCGCGCTGGATAAACAGGGCCTGCCGCTCGGTCTGCAAGTGATCGGCAAGGCGCTCGACGAAGAGAGTGTGTTCGCTGTCAGCGCGGCGCTCGAGAAAGCCGCCAACTTCCGCGCCAAGCCGACAAAGTGGTGGACGTAATGCATGCATGAGCTGCTGCAACGCCTTGGCCGCGGCGACACGCGGCTCATTGAGATGTGTCAGCAGGCCAACCGCGCCTGGGCCGATTTCCTCGACGAGTTGCGCGGCGCCGACACCGTCACGCTTGCCGCGCGGCTTCAGTTCTTCGAGCCCAATTTCAAGCGCATCTTCGAGAGCGAGACGCTCGGGCCCACGATGATGCCATGGACAGGCTTCGCCACGCTCTACGACATCGAGCGCGGCTGGGGCGAGAACAAGCAACGCGCCCTCCAGCTGGCTCAAGCCTTTGCAACCAGCCATTGCTCGGCGGAGGCAAAGTCGGAAGCGCGAAGCGCTGTAATTTCGTACGAACTCGAAGAGGCGCCGCCCCCGCCGCCCGCCCCGGAGAAACAGAAGCGGAGGGGCTGGTGAGGCGCCCGTCGCCCGCGCGTTTCGTTCCGCCGCCGGTAGAAGCGCCGGATCGTTTCGAGAGACCAACAGCGCCGTTCGCAAGGCGCCTCGCGCCAGCGAATCCCGCTAACGTCGCGCCCATGGCCAAACGCAAAGCCGCCGCCGCGAAACCGCACCGTCGTCCGCGCGCCGAGATCGACCGCAATTATTTCTTCGGCGACGTGCTCATCAAGACGGGCGCCGCTGTGTTCGTTGCCATAGCCGCGATCGCGATTTTCACGCCGTTCTCACTCAGTGACGCGGTCCAGGACGGCATGTACGACTTCCTCGCCGTCATCGCCGGCTTCGGCACGCTGGGGCTCGTCGCCTTCCTGGTCGGCCGGCATCTGCGGCGGAACGCGACGCACTGGGATTTCGATTAGGCCAAACGCGGCCTGACGCTTGACCTAGCTCGCGCCCGGACCGAGTTTGCCGGGCATGAACGCCACCGAATGCACGCGCCTCGGCGCCTATCTTTCCAAGCTCTTGGGCTCGCCCACCATTTCCGTAGTGTCGAAGAGCGCCGATGAGGCCGACGTCCTCGTCGACGGCGACCGCGTCGCCGACCTGTTGCGCGACGACGAAGAGGGCGAACTGAGCTACGCCATCAGCCTCACCCTGCCGCGCAAAGCCGGCTCGAAGAAAGACGCGCCTATCGATGACGCCGAACGGTCGCGCCTGCAAATGCTGCTGCGCCAGAAGCTGCACGCCGCCGACCTCGACGTGCGCGCGCGGCCACGCAAGACGGACAGCGCCGAAGTCTACGTGCACGATGAATTCGTCGGCACGATCTCGGCGGACGAAGATGAGGGCCAAGTGCTGACCATGTCGATCCTGGAAATGGATCTGGACGGGGAAGAATAAGAAAAAGGCCCCGGCGTGAAGCCGGGGCCAAGCACTTCGTTGAATCCAACCACACGTTTCCCCAAGAGGAAACGAAACCCGCGCGCTACAAGACACCCAACATCGAGGCGACCAGCGGGTGGCGAACGATGTCCGCGTCGCCGAGGCGGACGACGGCGATGTTGTTGACGCTTTCGAGTTTATCAGCGACCGCGTGCAGGCCCGAGAGATCAGGCAGCAGGTCCGTCTGCGCGGGGTCCCCCGTGACGACCATCGTCGAGTGCCAGCCAAGGCGCGTCAGCAGCATCTTGATCTGGCCATAAGTGCAGTTCTGCGCTTCGTCGATCACCACGAACGCATTGTTCAAAGTGCGCCCGCGCATGAAGCCGACCGGCGCGATCTCGATCAGCCCTTCTGCCATCAGCGCCTTCAGGCGCTTGGCGGAGAGGCGATCAGTTAGTGCGTCGTAGAGCGGGCGCAGGTAAGGCGCGAGCTTGTCTTCCATGGCGCCGGGCAAGAAGCCGAGCGATTCGCCCGCTTCCACCGCCGGGCGCGAAAGCACGATGCGCCCGACTTTGCCGCTCTCCAGCGCTTCAACCGCCTTGGCGATGGCAATGTAGGTTTTGCCGGTGCCAGCGGGCCCGAGCGCCAGGCACAAAGAGTGCGTGTCGATCGCCTCCATCAGCGCCGTCTGGCCTTTCGATTTGGGGCGGACATTTTTGACGAAGCTTTGCTCCCGCGCGCCGTCATTGGCGGGATGGTAGCCGCCGTCGAGCACTTGCAGATTGCGCTGGCGGCGGTCGTCACGTTGGAATTCCTGCACGTTGAGCACGCCTTGTGCGTGACGACGCTTGGTGCTGCGCTTCGCCATAAAGGTCTCCTTGCTGGAGCGGCCATGTCCCGCGCGGCTTCTGCCAGGCGGGTCGAAAAAGTGGTCGGATGAGTCGTCGAAGGGTGCGCCGGGCGGCGGTATGTCGAGTGCGCTGATCCTGCGCCTAACGCCCACGCTCTCCCCCACAAGCGAGCGCGCCAAGCGCGCCCTGGAGACGGGTGGATCGGAGAAGGCCCGATCCAATGAGGCCATGAGACGCCACATCGGTTAACGCCGCGTTGAGGAAGCGGAACGTCACAAACATTTCGCAGCCGGTCGCTTCCAGCTGGCGGTCA
>DASPMA010000085.1:0-12672 GCA_035627335.1 Binatia bacterium | reverse complement strand
GACGTCGAGCCGCTGATCTGGATCGAATGCCCACGGCTGCTCTTTCCATTCGCCCGGCAAATCTTGGCGGAGATCACGCGCGAAGGCGGCTACCCGCCGCTGCTGATCAATCCGATCGACTTTACGCCGCTCTATTGGGCTGAACTACGCGATCGGCAAGGGCGCGGAGAACCTAGCGGCGATACTCCCCTCGCGCCTCCTCCAGCGTTTTAGCTTGCGCGCTTAAGCCAAAGCGCGTTCGGGCCGAGTCCGGCGACGAATGCGGCGTGCGCCGCTGCTTCTTCCTCCGTCGCGCGCGGCGCAAGGGGTACGGGCCGCGGCTGACGGCGGACAAACTGGATGGGCCGCAAGATCGCAGCGCTCTCAGCTGCCGCCTCGCCTGCGTCAAACGCGAGCCGCTGTTCGCGGCCGCCCTTTAACTGCAGGTACACTTCCGCAAGAATGCGCGCATCGATCAGCGCTCCGTGGCCGCCCGGCCCTTTGCGCGCGGCAAGATCGAAGCCGTAGCGATCGAGCTGGTAGCGCTTGGCGAGCGCGTCGAGCGAGCATGACGCGCCGGGGAAACGCTTGCGCGCAATCAGCAACGTGTCGATGAAACGCTCCGTTGCAGGTAAGATCCGCCCCGCGCGCGTCAACTCCGCATTGATAAAGCCCTGGTCGAACCCCGCATTGTGCGCAACGAGCGGCGCGTCGCCGATGAAGTCCAGGAACTCGTCAACAACGTCTGCAAAGCGCTTGTGCTGCGAGAGAAACTCGCGCGTCAGCCCGTGCACGCGCACAACCTCTTCCGGCACTGAGCGGTCCGGATTGAGATAGACGTGAAATTCGCGTCCCGTGCGCTCGAGATTGACAATCTCCACGCAGCCGATCTCGACGATGCGGTCGCAGAGCTCCTTTTCCGAGTGCTCGGCGAACACGCCCGTCGTTTCCGTGTCGAAGACGATCTCGCGCATACTCATGGCGCTAATCTGCTTCGGCTAGCGCGTCCAGCACCGCCCTGACTTGTGCGCGCGTCTCCTCGAACGGCCCGCTGGTGTCGATGACGAAATCCGCCCGCGCCCGCTTCTCAGCGTCGGAGGTCTGGCGCGCCAGCAGGTCTTCAAACTTCCCCGCCGTCATGCCCGGCCGAGCAAGCACGCGCGCGCGCTGCACCTCTGGCGGCGCGGAGACGACGACAATCTTGTCGACTGCCTGCGCGCCTGTCGATTCGAATAGGAGCGGGATGTCGAGCACCACTACTGCGGTCCCCGCAGCGCGTTGGGTAGCCAGGAAGTTCGCCTGCGCCTGGCGCACGAGGGGATGCACGATCGCTTCGAGGCGCCGCAGCGCCTCAGCGTTGCCGACAACCTGTGCGGAGAGGACGGCGCGATCTATCGCGCCGGCGGTCGTCACGCCGGGAAACGCTTCCTCCACTGGCGCTACTGCCGCGCCGCCGGGCGCATACAATTCATGCACCGCCGCGTCGGAATCGAATGCCGGCGCCCCCTCCTCCGCGAACATCCTCGCGACGGTAGATTTACCCATGCCAATCGAGCCGGTGAGGCCGAGCACGATCATGCCAGCGCCGCTTCAAGTCGCGCACGCGCTTTCGCCACATCGGGTTTGATCCCGTGCCAAATCTCAAACGAGAGCGCGCCTTGGCGGATCAGCATGCCAAGTCCATCGACGCTCTTGAGGCCGCGCCTTCTGGACGCCGCGAGAAATGGCGTTTCCGGCGGACGATACACGATATCGACCGCGATCGTCCCGGCGTCGCACACATCGAATGGCCAGGCTGGACTGTCTGTGCCGGCCATGCCGAGCGTCGTTGTCTGAACAATAAGATCCGCTTCAGCGAATGCCTCCGACAGATGTGTCCAATCCCTCACATGGCCATTGGGCAGAGCCCTCGCCAGCTCTACCGCGCGCGCTTGTGTGCGGTTAGCGACGCCAACCGCCGTCACATAAGGCGACAGCGATTGGGCAATTCCTTGCGCCGCCCCGCCCGCACCCAGAACGAGCGCGTGTTTCACTCGACTGCGCCAACCCGGCGCTGCTTCATCCAGTGCATTGAGAAAACCGGCGCCATCGGTGTTGAAAGCGGAGAGCGAACCGTCCGCTTCCCGACGCAACACATTCGCGGCGTCGCTCTCGCTTCGATTTGCCGCCGCGGCCGCGGCTTCCTTATGTGGCACGGTTACGTTCATGCCGGCGAACTGGGTCAGCCCACGGATCGCTGCCACAACGTCGTCGCTTCGCAAGCGATAGGCTTCATACGTCGCGTCGAGCCCGTGATCCGCGATCCAGCCAGTGTGCATCAGCGGCGAGAGCGAGTGAGCGACCGGATCGCCAATGACGGCGTAGCGCTTCGTCATCGCAGCGCGATCCCCTGCTCGCGCAGGAAGGCCAGCAGCGGCAACAGCTGCAGACCAAGAATGGAGAAGTAGTCTCCCTCCACACGCTCGAACAATTGCGCGCCCAGGCCCTCAATCTGATACGCGCCGACCGACATCAAGACATTGTCCCCTGCGCGCTCGAGATAGTCCTCGAGGAACGTATCCGAGAAAGCCCGCATCGTCAGTCGCGGCGTGTCGACATGCCGCCAAATGACAGTATCTCCGACCGCGACGACGGCCGCCGTGATTAGTTCATGCGTGCGCCCACGCAGGCGCAGCAGATGCTCCCGCGCCTCGCTAGCGCTTTTCGGCTTGTCGAACGCCCGCCCTTCGAATGCCAGCATCTGGTCCGCGCCTATCACAAAACCATCGCGGCGCGCGGACACGGAGAGCGCTTTCAGCTCCGCCAGCGCGACGGCCTGATCGCGTGGCGTGGCGCCCTCAGCGCGAAGCCTCGCCTTCGCCGCTTCCTCGTCAATGCGCGGGCCATCCAATTCAAAAGCAATACCTGCGGCCTCAAGCAGGCGCCGGCGCGCGGGGCTTCCGGAAGCGAGAATGAGGGTCACGCGCCGCGGTGCTCCCCGCGATGTTCGGCCAAGAGGTTCAGCACAGCCGCGGCCGTCTCCTCAATCGAACGCCGTGAAACATCGATCGTCGGCCAGCCCTCGCGCTCGAATAATTTCTGTGCCTCGATCACTTCCCTCCGCACCGCATCTTCGTCCGTATAGCTGCCGGCGCGGGTTTCCTTCATCGCGACGAGCCGGTTGCGGCGGATGTGGATCAAGCGATCGGCCGATATGAGCAGGCCCACGACCAGAGGGCGTTTCTCGCCGAACAATTCCGGCGGCAACGGCACGCCGGGCACCAAGGGCACGTTGGCTGCCTTCACGCCGCGGTGCGCCAGATACACGCTCGTCGGCGTCTTCGAGGTGCGACTGACTCCCACCAGGATCACGTCCGCTTCCGACAGCTCCACCACTTGCTGGCCATCGTCATGATCCATCGCGAAATCGAGCGCGTCGATCCGCTTGAAATATTCCGCGTTCAGCTTGCGCGCCGCTCCCACCCGGTGGTTCAGTTCCTGGCCGAGGTAGCGTGAGGTGACATCCAGCACCGGATCCAGCACAGCCACACAGGGCATGCCCATTTCCTTGCAGCGCTGCTCCAAAAGCGCTCGGTGCTCGAGGTTCGAAAGCGTGAACATGACGACGCCCGGAGCAGCCTCGATCTCCCGGATCACTCGCTCCAACTGGCGCACTGAGCGGACCAGGAAGTAGGAATGCTCGACGGGCAAGATATTGTCGAACTGCGCGCAGGTCGCGCGCATGACGCCGGCGAGGGTCTCGCCGGTGGAATCCGAGACCAGGTGGACGTTGAAATAGGTGGCCAAGCGTTCACGCATGCGGGTCCCACATATCAGCCCCGACGGCTCTGTGGACAAGCTGTGGGGGGCGAGGCGGATGAACCAGCGCCAACCGGCCAAGGATGCTCTTCGTGCCCATCCTATCTTCCCTCATGGGCGATTCCCCCCAGTCCAATCCCCAGCGCGACATCGTGTGCACAAACGAATCGCAAGCGAATCAAACAGCGTCCAAGCAACTGGCGTAGCAGCGTTTCCCAGAAGCTAACCAACCGGACATGTCTGGGGACAGCCTGTGGACACGGCGGTTCTCCCGCTTTCCGTATCGCCACAACAATGAGTCATCCCTAATCAGGTTTAAGATTTTAAGTTTGGATGGAAGAAATGGCCGGACGGGAAAGCCTTCCCGCTCTCATGCGAGTCCTTCAGGGCGAGAGGGTCGATCCTCCTCCGATCTGGATCATGCGTCAGGCCGGCCGGTACTTGCCTGAGTACCGGGAGCTTCGCACCCGCGCGAAGAGCTTCCTCGATTTTTGCTACTCCCCTGCCCTCGCGACGGAAGCCGTCATGCAGCCGCTTCGCCGCTTCCCGCTAGATGCTGCAATCCTCTTCTCTGACATCCTGGTCATTCCCGACGCACTGGGCCGAAAGGTCTCGTTTGTCGAGGCCGAAGGTCCACGCCTCGATCCCCTTATCGGTGTGAGCGATTGGCGCTTGGGCGATCCAGCGAAGGCGATCCAGCGATTGTCGCCCGTCTATGAAGCCTTGGAACGTATCAAGGCAGCGATGCCAAAGGACATCGCTCTGATCGGCTTCGCTGGCGGACCATGGACAGTCGCCACCTACATGCTTCAAGGCCGCGGCGGCGAAAAAGATGAAGCTCGCCGCGCCGCTTACGAGCGCGCAAAAGATGTCGATTCACTGCTGGACCTCCTGGCGGAGACGACGGCTCATCACCTCGCTGCCCAGACAAAAGCCGGCGCCGATTGCCTGCAGATTTTCGAAAGCTGGGCGGAAGGCCTTTCACCCGCTCTGTTCCAGCGTTTGATCATCTCGCCAACGCGCTATCTCATCGCCCGGTTGCGGGATCTTGGCGTCACCGCGCCTATCATCGGATTTCCACGCGGCGCCGGCGCGCAGGTTCAGGCCTATGCGCACGAAACCGGGATCACCGCACTTGGCGTCGACACACAGACGCCAGCGGACTTCGCGATCGAAATCACGCCGGAGCGCTTCCCGCTGCAGGGCAACCTCGATCCTCAAACCCTCGTCGTTGGCGGCGAAACGCTGGCGCGGGCCGCACGCGATGTGCTGATTGCTTTCCAAGCAGCACCTCACATTTTCAATCTCGGTCATGGCATCACGCCGGACGCAACGCCCGAGAATCTCGCCGAACTCGTGAGGATCGTGAAGGGCGGGACATGACGGCCGTCCCGCTGGAAAAGACACCCTCCCCCGAGCCGGCGGAGGACGGGCCGAACTTGCGTGTCATGACGTCGCGCCGGGTGGCGATCATCTTGTTCAACCTCGGCGGACCGGACTCGCCGCAAGCCGTGCGCCCGTTCCTGTTCAACCTCTTCAACGACCGCGCCATTGTCGATCTGCCGAACCCGTTCCGATGGATTTTCGCGACGCTCATCTCCAACTCGCGTGAGAAAACAGCGAGAGCGAATTACGCGCACATGGGCGGCGCCTCGCCCATACTTCCGGAAACACAAAAGCAGGCCCAAGCGCTCGAAGCGGCCATCGCCAAGCGCGTCACGAACGTGACGTTCAAATGCTTTCCCGCGATGCGCTATTGGCGCCCGTTCGTGAAGGACGCCGCGCGCGCCGCCGAAGATTGGCACGCGACGGACGCCATACTGCTGCCGCTCTATCCGCAGTACTCGACAACGACCACAGCCTCTTCGCTGAAAGCGTGGAGCCAGGCGACCACGCTCCCCGCGTCCACGCTTTGCTGTTATCCCGCCGGCGCGAAATTCGCAGAAGCGCACGCGGAAACCATCCTGGAAACATGGCGGAAGGCAGGTTCGCCGCCCAATCCGCGCGTGCTTTTCTCCGCCCATGGCTTGCCCCAGCGTGTCGTCGAACGTGGCGATCCGTACCAATGGCAGGTCGAGCAAAGCGTCGCCGCCGTGCGCAAACTACTGCCGGCGGAATGGCAAACTCGCATCTGCTACCAATCGCGCGTCGGCCCCATGAAATGGCTCGGCCCGTCCACCGAGCACGAAGTCCGCGCCGCGGCGCGCGATGCGATTGGCGTTATCGTGTCGCCGATCGCTTTCGTCTCGGAGCATGTGGAAACGCTGGTGGAACTCGACATCGAGTACGGTCACCTCGCGCGGCGCCTTAAACTACCGTTCTATCTGCGAGCCCCTGCGCTGAGCGCGACGCCTGGTTTCATTGACGGGCTCGCCGATCTCGTCGAGAGAGCGCTCGCCGTGCCCGGCCAGCTGCATTCGGAACGCGGCGGGCGGCTGTGCCCAGGTCAATTCGGCCAGTGCGCACACGGGAGCAGGTGATGGGTCACGATATCGGCTACGATCTCGCGCGCGGCCTGCACATCATCGCCGTGATCGCCTGGATCGCGGGCCTGCTCATGCTGCCGCGCTTCTACGCCTATATCACAGCCTCGCAACCGGGCGGCGAGCTCGAACAGGCTATGCTGAAGGCGGCGCGCAGCTTGCGCCTCATCATCCTGACGCCCTCGCTGATCCTCTCCTGGGCCTTCGGCCTCTTCCTTTTCTTCACCTATCTTTCAGGCCTGACGAGCGATTGGGATATGGCGCGGCTCGCTCACGTCCCGCATTGGTTTTGGGCGAAGCTGATTCTGGTTGTGGGCTTGAGCGGCTATAACGGCTTTCTATCTGCTCAGGGCCGGAAGCTGGCGGCCAGCCAGCGTCCGCATTCCGAGAAGTTCTGGCGGCTCATGAGCGAGGTCCCTTTCCTCGTCGCCATCGCCGCGGTCCTGCTCGCCACCCTGGAACCCTAGCGCCTGTTCAAGCTTGACGCTTGGGGCCCAAGTATGGTGTTGCTCCACATGCGCGCTTCGGCGCGCATGCGACG
The DNA here is from genome assembly GCA_035627335.1 of Binatia bacterium. GTDB lineage: Bacteria > Pseudomonadota > Alphaproteobacteria > Caulobacterales > Aquidulcibacteraceae > Vitreimonas. The sequence goes on along the minus strand of DASPMA010000085.1, from coordinate 5,871 downwards.
GCGGCGCCGCACATCCCTCTTAACCGCCGGCTTTTCTTCAATCTGACGGACCTGCCCGCGGCGGTTTCACGCCCGCAGACCGTCTCCCCGAGACGATCATGACTGAGACACAAGCACTCGAAGAGCTCACCCAGCTGACGCTGCAGGAGCTCAAGCGCAAACCGGCAGCAGAACTGCTGGAGTTGGCCGAATCCCTTGAGATCGAGGGCGCCAACACGCTCCGCACGCAGGACATGTTGTTCGCCATCCTCAAGCAGATGGCCGAACGCGGCGTCGAGATCGGCGGCGGCGGCGTGATCGAAATACTTTCCGACGGCTTCGGCTTCCTGCGGTCGCCGCAATCGAACTACCTTCCCGGCCCCGACGACATCTACGTGTCGCCACAACAGATCCGGAAGTTCGGGCTGCGCACAGGCGACACCGTCGACGGTCAGATCCGCGCGCCGAAGGACGGCGAGCGCTATTTCGCCCTGGTGAAGGTGAACGAGATCAATTTCGAGGATCCCGAACGCGTTCGCCACAAAGTTCACTTCGACAATCTGACGCCGCTCTACCCGACCGAACGGCTTAAGATGGAAATCGAAGACCCGACGCTGAAAGATAAGACGGGCCGCGTCATCGACATCGTTGCGCCGATCGGCAAGGGCCAACGTTCGTTGATCGTCGCCCAGCCGCGTACCGGCAAGACCGTCATCCTGCAGAACATCGCCAAGGCGATCGAAGCCAATCATCCGGAAGTGTTCCTGATCGTGCTGCTGATCGACGAACGCCCGGAAGAAGTCACCGACATGCAACGCACGGTGAAAGGCGAAGTCGTCTCTTCGACATTCGACGAGCCGGCCACCCGTCACGTCGCGGTGGCTGAAATGGTGATCGAGAAAGCCAAGCGATTAGCCGAACACGGCAAGGATGTCGTGATCCTGCTTGACTCCGTCACCCGTCTCGGCCGCGCCTACAACACAGTCGTGCCCTCTTCCGGCAAGGTGCTGACGGGCGGCGTCGACGCCAACGCGCTGCAGCGCCCGAAGCGCTTCTTCGGCGCGGCGCGCAAGCTCGAGGAAGGCGGCTCGCTCACCATCATCGCGACGGCCCTCATCGACACCGGTTCGCGCATGGACGAAGTCATCTTCGAAGAGTTCAAGGGTACCGGTAACAGCGAACTTCAGCTCGACCGCAAGGTCGCCGACCGCCGCATCTTCCCGGCTATCGACGTGCTGAAATCCGGCACGCGGAAAGACGAACTCATCACGCCGAAGGAGCATCTGCAGAAGATGTACGTGCTCCGCCGCATCCTCTCCCCGATGGGCACGCAGGACGCGATCGAGTTCCTCCTGGACAAGCTCAAAGGCTCGAAGAACAACGACGACTTCTTCCAGTCGATGAATACGTAAGGTTGGGAGTGGGAGCGGGGCGCTCCGCGCCGCATGCGCGACGGAGTCGCGCGCTCCGCTTGGGAGGCGCCGATGCTCAAAGTTTATCATTCGCAAGGCGCGCGCTCGTTGCGCGTGTTGTGGCTCTGCGAAGAGATGGGCGTGCCCTACGAGACGGCGCCCGCCTCTTTTTTCAAACCGAGCGACGAATTCAAAGCCGTCAATCCGCTGCGCACCGTGCCCGTCATGCAGGACGGCGACGTCACAATGATCGAGTCCGTCGCGATGATGATCTACATCATGAACAAGTACGGCCCGACCGATCTCGAAGTGAAACCGAGCGAGCTCGGATACGCCGACTATCTGCAGTATCTGCTCTTTGGCGAAGCGGGCATCGCTGCTTACGGCAATCCACTGGTCGGAACGCGCTTCATGGCGCCTGATGACCAGAAACAGAACTGGACAGCGACCTATCTCAAAGGCGCGATTCTGAAGCGCCTCGAATTTGTCGGCGAGCGTCTCGCGGGCAAACCGCATGTCGCCGCGAACCGCTTCACCGCCGCCGACATTTCAATCTCCTACATCGCGACGGGCGCCAAGTTCGCCGGCATCGAAGACGAGATGCCGGCGACGATCAAAGCCTACGTCGATAACCTGCACCAGCGCCCCGCCTTCCAGCGCGCCGCGGCGGTGAAGTAGTTACGGGATTAGCACCAGGCTTCCGGTCGTCTTGCGCGCTTCCAGATCGCGGTGCGCTTGCGCAGCGTCGGCGAGCGCATAGCGTTTCGGCGGCGCGACTTTCACCGCGCCCTGCTCGATCACGTCGAACAAATCGCGCGCCGTTTCATCGAGCAATTCTGGAGTCGCGATGTAATTGCCGAGCGTCGGCCGCGTGAGGAACAGCGAGCCTTTCTGCGCCAGGACAAGCGGGCTGATCGGCGGCACGGCGCCCGACGCATTGCCGTAGCTCACCATCATGCCAAGCGGACGCAAGCTATCGAGCGACGCATCCCACGTATCCTTGCCGACGCCGTCGTACACAACGTCAGCGCCAACTTGCGTGATCTCGCGAACGCGCTTGGCGATGTCATCGCGCCCCTGCACAAGTACGTCATCCGCGCCAAGCCCGCGCACGATCTCAGCCTTTGCGTCACTGCCAACGGCCGCGATCACGCGCGCGCCGAGATGCTTGCCCCATTGTACAAGAATCTGCCCGACGCCGCCGGCGGCTGCGTGCACGACGATCGCGTGCCCACGTTCCACGCGAAACGTCTTTCGCAGAAGATAACGCGCCGTCATGCCTTTCAGCAGCGACGCCGCGGCAACGTCGAACGCGATATCGTTGGGCAGACGAACAGCGCGGTTCTCGTTGACGACATGCGCCTCCGCATAGGCGCCCAAGGCGCCCAGGGAATACGCAATGCGATCGCCGATCTTGAACCGCGTCACGCCCTCGCCGATTGCGACTACGACGCCGGCCCCCTCCTGGCCCAACCCACTTGGCAGCGCGATCTTGTACAAGCCCGTGCGGTGATACGTGTCGATGAAGTTGACGCCCACCGCAATGTGCCGGACGCGCATCTCATGCGGGCCAGGCGTCGGCGCCGCGGCCTCCGCAAGCCGCAGCACCTCCGGCCCGCCGTGCTCTTCGATGCGGATTGCTTTCATGCTTGCTCGCTAAGCCAGATGCTGGTTCAGCCACGCAATCGTGCGTCCGTCCGCGAGCTGCTTGGCAGCTTCGTCGTAGTGCTTGCCGCCTTCGCGCGTGAAGGCGTGATCCTGCTCGGCGTATTCGTAGATCGTCACCAGCGGATTGTGCGCCAGCGTCTCGCGGATCGTGTTCAGCGCCTCGACCGGGATGAAGCTGTCCTTCATCGGGTTATGCAACAGCACCGGCTTCTTGATCGCGCCAGCTTCGCCCAGCACCGTGTGTATCCCGCCGCCATGATACGCGACGCTCGCGTCCGTATCGGTCCTGCACGCCGCCAGGAACGCGATGTAGCCGCCCATGCAATAGCCCAGGCACCCGGCCTTGCGCGCGCCCATGCCACGCGCATGCGTCAGCGTTGCCTGCACGTCGCGAACACTCGCGTTCTTGTCGAGCTGGTTCATGTAGTCGAGCGCTTGCTTCCACTCATTGTCGGTTTGGTCGGTCAGCTCGATGCCCGGCTTGATGCGCCAGAAGAGATCGGGCGCGATCGCCAGGTACCCTTCGCGCGCCAGCCAATCGGCCTTGCCACGCGTCACCGCGTTGACGCCGAAAATCTCCTGGATCGTCACCACCGCCGCTTTGGGTGTTCCCGAAGGCCGCGCCACGTACGCCTTGAACGCTCCGTCCGGACCTTGGACCTCGACCCATTCACCCATCGCTCGCTCCTTCGCTTTGCGCGCGTTATAGACCCGGCAGGCGCAATCTGCGCGAAGGAATTGGACCGATGAAGTTCACCGTCAATGTCGAGTGTTCGCCAGAGGAAGCCCGCCGCTTCATGGGGCTGCCGGATGTCACGCCGATCAACGAGGCGCTCGTCTCCGAGATGGGCAAGCGCATGGAAGCCAACCTGAAGCTCATGTCCGGCGAGAACCTGATGAGCTCGTGGATGAGCGTCGGCACGCAGGCGCAGGACGCCTTCGTCAAGCTGATGACGTCAGGCGTCACCGCCGCGACCAGCGCGCCTTCACGTGAAAAGCCCTAAACGCGGCTTAGATATTTTCACATGAAACCGGACACGATCGTCGCGCTGGCCTCTGGCGCTGGCCGCGCCGGCGTCGCGGTGATCCGCCTGTCCGGGCCCCATGCCGGCGACGTGCTGGGCGCGCTCACGGCGCGCGATCTGCCCAAGCCGCGCTGCGCCACGCGCGAGGCATTCTGCGATCCGCGCACTGGGCTCTCACTGGACGACGGCCTCGCACTCTGGTTTCCCGGCCCGCACAGCTTCAGCGGCGAAGACGTCGCCGAACTCCACGTCCACGGCGGCCCGGCTGTCATCGCCGCGATTATCGAAGCCTGCCTCAGCCAGCCCGGCGTCCGCGTCGCCGAGCCCGGCGAATACACCCGCCGCGCCTTCGAGAACGGCAAACTCGACCTCGCCGAGGCCGAAGGCCTCGCCGACCTGGTGGCCGCCGAAACCGAAGGCCAGCGCCGCCAAGCGCTCCGCCAGCGCCGCGGCGCGCTCTCTAGCGTCTACGAGACATGGCGCGCGCGCCTGATCGAAGCAGCGGCACTGATCGAAGCCGAGATCGATTTCCCGGACGAAGACCTGCCCGGCGAACTCTCGCGCCGCGCCGGACCGCTGCTGCACGCGCTCGTCGCCGACATGGAAGGACACCTCAACGACGCCCACCGCGGCGAGCGCATCCGCGACGGCTATCGCATCGCCATCATCGGCCCGCCCAACGCCGGTAAGTCGAGCCTGCTGAACGCGCTGGCCAAGCGCGAAGCGGCGATCGTGTCCGACATCCCAGGCACGACCCGGGACGTGGTCGAGGTCCGCCTGATTCTGGCCGGCTATCCGGTCTGGATCGCCGACACGGCTGGCCTCCGCGAAGCCGCCGACGCCATCGAAGCCGAAGGCGTCCGCCGGGCGCTGGCCCGGGCCGAGGAGGCCGACCTCCGCATCGGCGTGGTCGAGATCGGCCAGCCCACGCCGCGCGAACTCAAAGCGGCGCTCCAGGGCGACGACATCCTGGTCCACTCCAAAGCCGACAAGGTCGAAGGCCACCAGTCCGGAGATTTCCTCGAAGTGTCCGCGACAGCGGGCTTCGGCCTCGCGCAACTCCACACCCAGCTCGAAGCGCGCGTCGCCGATGCGCTCGGCCGCGAGGAGGCGCCGGTGCTGACGCGGGCGCGTCACCGGCGCTTGGTGGAAGAGGCGCGCGATGCGCTTCTGCGCGCGATCCCGGCGTTCGATGGTGGCCCCGAATTGGCGGCGGAAGACGTGCGCGTTGCGGCTGATCAGATCGGCCGTTTGACGGGACGCATCGATGTCGAAGATCTGCTCGGGGAGATCTTTTCGAGCTTCTGCATCGGCAAATGAGATCGCGCGAAAACCCGCATTTTATACGGCGTTTCACGCGAAACTGGTGAACCGAAATTAGCGGGTTGCACGTGAAGCGATGCGTTCCTGGGATCGCAGACGTCCCGTCCGCAGCGCGCCGCCTCCGGCTTGGAAAAGATGCGGGCCGGAGGCCCGCGGTCCCAGGGCAGTGACGCGCTCAATCACGTCCTATATGAACCCGACAGATCATGAGTTCAGGATCCGCATACGACGTCATCGTCATCGGCGGCGGCCACGCTGGCTGCGAGGCCGCGGCGGCGGCCGCGCGCTTGGGCGCGCGTACGCTGCTGTTGACGCACAAGCTCGAGACCATCGGCGAAATGAGTTGCAACCCGGCCATCGGCGGGCTCGGGAAGGGCCACCTCGTCCGCGAGATCGACGCCCTGGACGGCGTCATGGGCCGCGTTGCCGACGCCGCCGGCATCCAGTTCCGCCTGCTCAATCGC
>DASPMA010000084.1:0-3099 GCA_035627335.1 Binatia bacterium | reverse complement strand
AATTGCGTGTAGAGGCCCGCGCGCGCTTTCTCGATCAGGCGTTCGGAGAAATCGCTGGCGACGATCTCGCAGGCCGGGTTCAGCCCTTGCTCGCGGATCTCCTCGATCAGCATCGCCAGCGAGTACGCCTCTTGCCCCGTCGAGCATGCCGCCGACCAAACCCGAATGCGTTCATGCCCGCGCCGCGTCAGCGCCGCCGGCACGATCTCCTCGCGCAGCCGCTTGAACAGCGCCCGGTCGCGGAAGAAGCGCGTGTCGCTCTGCGCCAGAAAATCGGCCACCGCATTCCAGATCGCGCCGTCGGCGCGAATGCGCGCCGCAGCCACCAGCTCATGCACCGAGCCAAAGCCCTCCCGCCGCGCCAGCGGCATCAGCCGCATCGCGATGGCGCCGCCCATCTCGCGCGTCAGCACCGCGCCGGAGCGGCTCTTCACTTCGCGGGCGACCAGAGCGACTTCAGCGTCGTTCAGCATCACACGAGGCCCGCTTCGGCGAACTTCGATTGCAGGATGTCGCCGTCGAACGGCTTCATCATGTACTCGTCCGCGCCCGCCTTCAGCGCCTCGGCGATCTTCTCAACGTCGTTTTCCGTGGTGCAGAACACCACAATCGGCTTGTCGCCGCCGGGCTCCTGGCGCAGCTGCTTCAGGAAATCGATGCCGCTCATCACCGGCATGGTCCAGTCCAAGAGGATCGCGTCCGGCATGTGCCGCCGGCACGCCTGCAGCGCTTCAAGGCCATCGGCGGCCTCCTCGATCTCGAAGCGCATGTCTTCAAGAATGCGGCGCGCGACCTTGCGGATCACGCGGCTGTCGTCGACGACGAGACAGCGTCTCATGGGGCGAACTCCGTCGGAATCAATCCGACACTCGCCAGATGCGGTTATGATCGCGTTAATCGATGGTTACAGTTTGAAGGCAGCCGACCGCGCAATGAGTTCGACCTTTTCCTCGCTCTCGCGCGCCGAAAGCTCCACGCCGCCCTGGCGCGCGAGGAGGGCGGTCAGCGTCGGCTGGATGGTGTGGCCGGACAGCGCCTCGTCCGTCGCCGTTCCGGACAGCGCCGCCGACGTCGCTTCCCGCATCTTCGCGCGCGGACCTTTCGCCGTCACAACGACTTCGCCGCCCTCGCCATGCTTCTCCGCCGTGATCTCCACCGTGCCGCCGCGCGGCAGGCATTCGTTGGCGATCAGCAACAAATTGACGATCACCCGCACCGCCGGCCGCGGCATCGCCACCGCCGGCGCGCTCCACACCAGCTCCGGCTTCAGCACCGAATACAATTTGTCCGCAACCGCATGCCCTTCTTCGAGAGTGCTTTCGCCTTCGGCCATCGCTCCAGCCATCGCGAAGCGGAAGAATTCCAGCTTCGCCCACGCTTTGCCGACGCCATGATCCAAGAGGGACACCGCATCCGGATCGAGCTTGCCTTCGCCCGTCTTGATCATCTCCAGCCCCTGGATGATCGCGCTCATCGGCTCGACCATGTCGTGGCAGATGCGCGAGGCGACAAGCGCCGTCAGCTTCGTGTTCTCGATCATCGCGCGCTCCGTGACGGGGCCAGTGAAGGGGAAAGGGCGAGCATAGATGATTCGTGGCGCAGAGGGGTTCAAAGCCGGGAGCAAAGGCGCCATCTGCGAGCGGTAAGCGCAAGCCGAGGGCGTTGAGATGGCTGTGGAATCCGATGGCGGCTTAGGACTTGGCCACGCCGTGGCGCTGTTGGCCGCAGGTGTCGTCGCAGCGCCGATCTTCCTCCGGCTAGGCCTCGGTTCGGTGCTGGGCTACCTCGCGGCGGGTCTCGCCATCGGCCCCTACGGCCTTCGCGTCATCACCGATCCCGAAGCAATCCTGCACGTCGGCGAATTCGGCGTGATCATGTTCCTCTTTCTGATCGGCCTCGAAATGCGCCCGGCGAAACTGTGGTCGCTGCGCAAAGACATATTCGGACTGGGCGCCGTGCACGTCGCCGCCTGCGCCGCATTGCTCACCGCCGTCGGCGTCGCCTACGGCCTGCCATGGCAGGCGTCATTGATCGCCGCGTTCGGCTTCTCCCTCTCATCCACCGCCGTCATCATGAAAATGATGGACGATAGCGGCGAGAGCGCCACCCCCGCCGGCCAGCGCGCCATCTCAATCCTTCTGTTCGAAGATCTCTCCATCGTCCCGCTGCTCGCGCTCGTCGCCGTGCTGGGCGCCACGGTCGGCGGCGCCGTTGCAGAAAGCGCGCGGCCCGCATGGATCAGCGTCAGCCTGGCCGTCGCCGCGATCGGCGGCGTATTCGTGCTTGGCCGCTACGCGCTGAATCCGCTGTTCGGTTTGCTCGCCCGCGCCGGCGCGCGCGAAGTGATGACGGCGGCGGCGCTGCTCGTTGTTTTAGGTGCTGCGCTGTTCATGGAATGGGGCGGGCTTTCGATGGCGATGGGCGCGTTCCTGGCAGGCGTGCTGTTGTCGGAATCCTCCTTCCGCCATCAGCTCGAAGCGGACGTTGAACCCTTCCGCGGCATTCTGCTCGGACTCTTCTTCATGAGCGTCGGCATGTCGCTGAACGCGCCGCTGGTGCTGGCCGACTGGCCGCTGATCGCGATGGGCGTGGTCGCGTTCATGACGGTGCAGGGGATCGCCGTTTACGGCGTCGCGCGCTTCTTCAAGGCCGATCACCGTGAAGCTCTGATGCGCGCAACCCACTTCGCGCAGGGCGGGGAGTTCGCCTTCGTGCTCTATGCTGCAGCGCTCGCGCTGGGCGTGATCGATATGCGCATCGCTTCGATCATGACGGCGATCGTGATCTTCTCCATGGCGTTGGCGCCGCTCGTGGTCATTGCGATGCGGCGGATCACGCCGGAACCGGAAATCTTGCGTGAGGGCGTGGAAGACGCACGCGACTTGAACGGTCGCGTCCTCTTCATCGGGTTTGGCCGCTTCGCGCAGCTGGTCAGCCAGTCGCTGCTCGCGCGCGGCGTCGACATCTCGCTGATCGAAATCGATGTCGAGATGATCCAGGTTGCAGCGCGGTTCGGCTTCAAGATCTATTACGGCGACGGCACGCGCCTCGACGTGCTGCGCGCCTCAGGCGCGGCGACGGCGGAAGCGATCCTGATCT
>DASPMA010000083.1:0-5464 GCA_035627335.1 Binatia bacterium | reverse complement strand
GCCGTTGGTTCGGCGCTGTTCGACGCGGCAAATCCGCGTCCCGTGATCGTTTTCCATCGGCGCCGTCGCGGAAGGTATTTCACTCTCGGAGGCGGCTCGGCCGAAGACGTGCGGGTTCGTGCGTTCGAAACACGAGTCCCCCGTCTTTCTTCCCGCCTTTTCATATTCGGCGGGCTTCTCATCCGCTTTACTCAACCGCGCAGCGAAGGGTCACGCTCGATCACATCGCTCGTCGCATCGGTTCGAACATTGGCCAACTGCCCTCCAGCGGAGCGATGGGGACAGAGTAAGCGCCAGCCGGAGGTGTAGGACAAATTTTCGCGCGATGTTTTGGCGGCGTGATGTTTACGCAACAGATGTGGGGATGGACAAGCAGCTCTCGCCATGACCGCCCGCGCCTTGCGGCGTCCACCTATGCGCATGGGATGTGACTTGACGTGCGTCGATCAGTTGAACTCACTGCCAAAAGCCGTCCTAGCGCGATTTCGTTGGCCGGGAACGTCAGCGACGACCGCTCTTCGCCCGGTTGGCCTTCGCTACGATGCACATAAGTCGAGGCGAGCATCGACACCCCGCTCGCCAAGCAATGGGTCACGCGCGATATCGCTATCCGAAAAGTGGCGCAGCCCGGCCCGCGTTAACAAATTCTGACATACCCATGCCGCGCCTTCATCGAATGTCTGATCGAGAGAGGAAAGATCCCAAACAGCTATGTCGCCTTGCGCGGAAAGCACCGCTAGGCGGGTTCCGTCCGCAGAGAAAACCGCGGCACGAAGTGGTGAGTTTTGGATCGGTTCGAAGCGGGCCATGGTGAAGCCGCTCTCCCGGCTCTGCAGCAAGACTTCGCCAGCTGTTCCCGTCCTAATTATGAAGCGGCCGTTGGGGGAGGATGGTTCATGTTCGCGCAGGCTCGACAGTTCAAGACCGTACTGGCCAATGCGTTGCACCAGTTCGGCATTCGCTGCGACAGACAACTCTTCGCGCTGGCTCGGGTTAGCTGGAGTCCATGCGTGAATAATGCGCCCTCCAGTAGTCGATGCAAAAATGCGTCCTTGAGAGAAGAGCACGCGATCCACGCCATTTAGCGCGCGAACGCCAGCGAACATCTCATCGCTCGCTTCATAAGTGGAAAGTACGAACGAGCGCTTCGTTTCCGTGTCAATGACGAGAACTTCCGAATCAACGCTGCGCATTGCAACGACGTAGCGACCATCCGGTGAGAATACCGGACCGCGCGGTTGACTTCGCTCGTAATCTGCAAAACGACCGATTGCGATGGGCGAAACTGCTATCTGGTTCAGGTTGTAGATGCGCGCATCGCCATTGGCGCCTGCCATGAAAATCGCGCGACGGTCAGGCGAAAGTTCAGCAGAGTTTAGCCCGCCAAACACGATTTCGCGTTCGCGGCCGTCTTGCGCTGTGACCACTATCCGACCGTTCGGGAGCAGCCGTACCGTTGCGCCTTGTCCTGTTAGGACTGCAGCCTCTGTTCTGGTTTCACCGCGCGTGACCAGGTCCCGATAGAATCTCGCTGCATGGGCAGAACGTTGAGCAAACGATGGCCCGTTCAACATTGGCTCCGGAAGGCCGTGCATGTTGCCAGCGCCTGCGCCCCTCGCGCCGTAGAGTACAGGATCGGAAGTCGCCTGGTAGCCGTTGGCAGTGAGGTCGATCCGGATGTCCTCAAAGCCGTCTGCGCCTTCGCAACCCACTTCGAACCGGGAAGTCCAAGGCGTGGGCGTCGCCGCACGGCAACTCACGCCGTCCGACAGCATTTCGGGAAAACGATGCGAACGTTGAGGCGCGTGCGGCCTCCACACGAGAACGTCGCCCTGCGCGCGCACGACAAGCGCTGTGCTCCCAGTCGCAGACAGCGCGAGTTGAAAGTCGCCGCCGCCCTCGGTAGGGAATTGTTCAGTGTCCAGCAGCGCGCCCGAGCGCACATCCCAAACACGTGCGCGGCCGCTCTGTAGAGACAGCGCGCGATTACCGTTCATGCTGATCACGGGCGCCGTTGATAGTGCGCCAGTGTTGGTGAATCGCGCGAGCACAGCGCCGTCATGAAGGGAGACGGAGCGCTGAAATCCTTGAGCGGAGCACACCAGAGCAGTGCTTTCGCTAGCCGCGCAAACCTCTTCGCCCTCAGCAAGCGGGTGGGTGAACAACAGCTGCTGAGGCCCCAGCCGCCAGCCTTCAATCCCTCTGCCTTCTACCTGACGGATAATTCGAGGTCCGTCATCACCCCAGGAGGCGTGAAGCGTGCGCCCCTCCGCAGCCAGTTCGCTCGTTGGCACGATCGCCTCGCGGCGAATGCGTGCGAGAACCTCCGCCGCCAAACTGTCGCGCCCAGGAATCTGGCGGCCTGCAAGCAATGCATAGCGCGCCGCCGTCGATACATTGTTGTCCTGCAAGGCCGCCCAGCCGCGCTCCGTGATGAAGCGGGCAACTGAGAACTCCGCTTGTTCGCGCGCTTCGACAGCGATGGCGCGCTGCCGCATCTGCTCGAACGTCTGCACCACCGCAATCACTGCTACAATGCCAAAGAGGACCGCGGCCGCGGTTGCCGCCATCATGCGAGCCTGTTGTCGCTGACGCTCCCGGCGCGCGAGCGCGTCGAGGGGCACGCCAAGCAGCCCAGCAATCAGTTTCAGGCGTCCACCCTCGCGGCCATCGCCAATCAATCGCCCCGTCGGCAAACGGATTTCCCGCAGGTCTGCCGCCAGCAGGCCCTTGCCACGCAGTGATGGAGGGAAGCACTCGGTTTCGGGATCACCACTATCGGGTTCGCCCGCGGCGATCACCGGAAAAATGCGCGACTCGCGTCCAAGGTTGAGAAAGGCCGCGCACTCATGATCCACCCAGCGGCTCTTCGCCGATGTTGGCGTGCACAGGACGATCAGGGATTCACTATCTTCAAGCGCGCTTTGCAGGGACCCGTCGACCTGCCCACCGGCCTCCAGATCCGTCCGGTCTCGAAAGATCGGATGAAGCTTTGGCGGAACAGGTCCCAGCTCACCCTCTGCGCCAATCAGCGCTCTCGGCGTGCGATAGCCGTCGAGTTTGCCGTGCAGCCAATTGGCAATGCGGTCGTCAGCGCGCGCATAACTGAAAAAAGCGCGATAGCCCATGACGTCCCCCCGGGGCCGCAACAAAGCACGGATCAAGGGTTGCTCGCTAGGGGCGTGATGGGGCCATTCGCTTTCGGCTGATAGCGCGCTAGCAGATGTCGAACCTCAGCTCGCTCAGCCCAGCGACGCCGCACTCGATCTTATCCCCCCGCTTCAGCGCGCTTACGCCTTCGGGGGAGCCGGTGAAGATGAGGTCGCCGGGCTTTAGCTCCCACCAGCGAGAGAGGCCGGCGATGATTTCCGGGATGGTCCAGATCATGCCGTTGGTGTTGGAGTCCTGGCGCGTTTCGCCGTTGACCTTGAGCCAGATGCGCGCGTTGCGGACGTCGCCGGCTTGCGTGGCGGGCGTCAGCGCGCTGATTGGCGCGGAGAGATCGAAGCCCTTGGCCGTGTCCCACGGCGTGCCGGCTTTTTTCGCTTCAACTTGGCGATCACGGCGGGTGAGATCGACGCCGACGCCGAAGCCCCATACGCGCGAGAGTGCGCCGGATTCGGCGATATTCGCGCCGCCTTGCCCAAGCGCGATCACCAGCTCGACTTCGTGGTGCAGGTTTTCCGTGTGCGCGGGGTACGGTACGGCAGCGCCGCTTTCCACGACAGCGTCGGCGGGCTTGGTGAAGAAGATCGGCGGCTCGCTTTTAGGATCGTTCCCCATTTCGCGCACGTGGTCGGCATAGTTTCGCCCGACGCAGAAAATGCGGCGCACCGGAAAACGCGTATCGCTGCCGGCGATGGCGACGGAGGGCGGACGCGGGGGATCGAACGCGTAGCTCATGCGCCGCTTTGAGCACGCGCGACGCGAGCGTGCAATTCTCTCCTCAGACGCGAAGCGCGCGCTGCGCGCAAAGCCTTGCGCGCGCGCCTTGGCTGCCGGAACGTGTCGGGTTCGCGAGGGGCGGATGGAATGGCTCTTCATCCTTGTGCTGGCCGGCGTTGCAGCCTGGCAAGGCGCGCGCATCGGCGCGCTGACAGCGCGCGTCCGTGAGCTGGAAAAACGGCTGAGCGCTCGCGCGGAAGCGCAGTGGACAGCGCCAACGGAAGCGCCCCTTGCTGAACCCGCGCCACAGCCTGCGCCGCCTGAGCCTCCTCCGTCACCGCTCCAGCTGGATGAAGAGCCGCTGCTGCTCGATCAGCCGCTGCCGCCGGACGAGCAAGAGCCGCTGGTGCTCGATCAACCGATCGGCGAGGACGAACTGCTGCTCGACGCGCCCCTGCCCGAAGCGTCGAACGACGACGAGCCGGCGCCGCCCGAGCTGCAACCCGAGCCCGTCACAGAACCGGGGCGCTTGGCGCGCGTCTTGCGGCGGCCGGCGAACTTCCGTTTCGGTCAGTGGCCCGTGCAAGCGCGCCTCGCCTGGATCACCGGCAGCGGGCTGGCGCTCGGCGCGATCTTGCTTGTGGCGTTCGCTGCCCAGCAGGACTGGTTCACGCCGCAAATCCAACTCGCGTGCGCGCTGGCGCTTGGCGCAATCCTGCTCGGCGCCGGCGAATGGACGCGGCGCGTGTCGCTGCGCACGCCGCCTGGGCGCGCGCCGGTGGCGGCACTGCTTGCCGGCGCTGGCGCCGTTGCCTTCTACGCCACAATCTGGGCCGCGCATGGGCTCTACAATCTCATCGACTACACGACCGCGGCGGCGCTGCTCACCGTGTGCTCGATCAGTCTCATCGGCCTTTCGTTGCTCCACGGACAGGCGATCGGCGTGCTTGCGATCGCCGCCGCCCTCGTTGCGCCGCCGCTGACACATGAACCGCTCTGGCCCTCGCTGGCGCTCACGCTCTACGTGACCGCCGCCGGCGCGGCCGGGTTTGCGCTCGCCGCGTTTCGGCGCTGGGGCTGGGTCGCGCTTGGCACATTGGTGGGGGTGTATTTCTGGTTCTGGGCCTCGATCGCGGTCGACGACATCCAGCGCGCGCTGTTGCTGCTCAGCTTCGCCAGCTTCGGCGCGGTCGCGCTGGCGCTGCGCACCCCGCTCAAGGACGCCGCGCCGAGCGCGCTATCCTGGCAGCGCGTGCACGCGCTCGCGCCCACGATCGGCATCGCCGTCAGCAGCGTGTTCCTGGTGTGGGTTTGGGCCGCCATCGCCCCGGCGGAGGCCTTTCGCGTTATGGGCCCGGCGATCGTGAGCGCGTCGCACGTCGCTCTCGCAGCCTATGCGGTGCGGGAGCGCTTTGCGACGGCGCCCGCGCTGGTCGTCTCTATCGCGGCCCTGGTCTTAGGCGCCATCACATACCTGCGCGCGCGCGAGTATTTTGGACCGCTCGAGCAGTGGCACTATGGGAGCCTGCTCGCCGTTGCGTTGGTTGTCGTCATCTGTGCGATCAGCGCACGCTCGCAT
>DASPMA010000082.1:0-2313 GCA_035627335.1 Binatia bacterium | reverse complement strand
TTGCCGGAGCCGATCTGGCGGATGTCGCCAGCGCCCGCGACGCGCGTCAGCACAAGCCCGAACGGAATCGAGCCCAACAGATAGCCGCCCGCCGCGGAAAGGATGAAGAAGAGCACTCCCACCGGCGCACTCTCTAACAGGGCCAAACGCGTCTGTGGAGAGGGCGCGCGCGGATTACCGGAACCGGCGTCCCCAGCCGCTGTTCTGCACCTGCGTGGACAACAACGTTAAATACGCCGAGGGCCTGGGCCGCGCCTTGCTCGGCGCGTCGCTGTTCGCGCTGCCTTTATTCATGACGATGGAGATGTGGCAGTTCGGCTTCGCAATGGAGCGCACGCGTCTTGCGGCCCTGCTTCTCTTGGTATTCCCCCTTCTCGTCGGCCTTTCCTATTTCGCCGGCTTCGAACGCGCATTCGGCGTGATAGATCACGTGCTCGACGCGTTCGCCGCGATCGCCGTTGCCGCGTTCGCGGGCGCATGCATCCTGGCCCTGATCGGCGTGCTCGCGCCCGATCAGCCGGCTGAGGAATGGCTGGGGAAGATCGCCGTGGTGACCTTTCCGGGCGCGATCGGCGCGCTGTTGGCGGACAAACAGATGAGCGCGGGAGGCGAACGCGATGTCGACGCCGACCGCTCCTATCTCGGCCGCATCTTCCTGATTGCGGTCGGCGCACTATTCGTTGCATTGAACGTGGCGCCGACGGATGAGATGACGCTGATAGCGTACCGGATCAGCCCGTGGCAGGCGGCGCTGCTGGCGATCGTCTCCGTCGCGGTCCTGCATGCGCTGTTGTTCTGGGTCGATCTGCCAGGACGCGATCGGCGGCGCGGCGCGAACGGCTTCTTCTCAATTCTGCTGCGCTATTCATTTGCGGGCTATGGCGTGTGCGCGCTGGCGAGCCTGCTGCTGCTCTGGGCGTTCGGACGCACCGATGGCGTTGGCTTGGGCGAACTGGTCGAGTTCGTTGTCGTGCTGGCGTTTCCCGCTGTGCTCGGCGCCGGACTTGCGCATGTCGTCGTAGGGGAGCGCCGTGGCTGAGCGTAAGCGTCGGCCTGATCCGCCATTTATCGAATGGCTTGTCGGCGGATTTGGTGCGGTCATTTTTGTTGGTATGCTCGCCGTGTTGCTCACGAGCGGGTTCGGGCGCTCGGACGCGCCGCCGTCGATTAGGGTGGAAGTGGAGCGCGTCGCGGCTGTTGAAGACGGCTATGTGCTAGAATTCAGCGCCCGCAACGAGAGCGACGTAACGGCGGCGGACATCGCGATTGTGGCCGATCTCCGCTCCGGCAACGATCTGCAGCGCCGAGAAGCACGCTTCGATTATTTGCCGCCGCGGTCCGCGCGGCGGGGCGGCTTCTTCTTCGACAGCGATCCGCGCGCCGGCGCGCTTGAGCTTCGCGCGGAGGGCTACAATGAGCCTTAATCCCGCGCGTAGAGCGCACAGGCGCTGGCCAGATCCTGCACAATGTGACCGAGTGATTTGTAGGCGGTGATCTGCGTCTCGTTCTGCCTGCCTTCGATGTCGCCCGCGAGCACCTGGCCGATCTCGCCGGCGATGTGATCGTCGCCGATCAGGCCCGCTTCCTTCGCGCGCAGGAATTCGGCGCCTTGCGCCAGCACGCCTTCGCGGCTGTCGGCGATGAAGCGGGCGCGCGCGACCAGATCGCTGTCGACTTCCACTGGCCCAGCGTAGCTCGAGCCGACGATGTTCACGTGCGCGCCAGGGCGCAGCCATTTGCCTTCGAGGATGGGTTCTTTCGCGGCGGTGACTGTGCAGACAATGTCCGCATCGACCACGCAGGCGCGCACGGTTAGCGCGGGCGTGACCGGGATGCCGAGTTCGGCCTCAACGTCTCGGGCGTACGTCGCCGCAAGATCGGGGGAGCGCCCCCAAACGGTTATGGCTTCAAGTTCGCGCACCTTGCTGATCGCCCGCGCATGCGTGTGGGCCTGTTCGCCGTAGCCGAGGATGGCGAGGCGCGTCGCGTCCTTGCGAGCGAGCGCATCGGTGGCGACAGCGCTCGCGGCCGCCGTGCGGATCGCGGTGATCGCGCCGGCGTGCAGGATGCAAACGGGCGCGCCGTTCTCGCCGTCGAACAGCACGACGACGCCCTGGTGGGATTGCACGCCCTTGGCGAAGTTCTCAGGAAAGACGCTGATGAGCTTGGCGCCGAACACGTTGCGCCCGCCCAGGCCCCCGGGCATCGAGCCGAACAGACGTCCCTCGCCAAGCGGCAGGATGGCGCGCAACAGCTGCTTCGTCTCGCCCTTGGAAAACGCGATCATCGCCTCGCGGACGATGGGGATGCAGA
>DASPMA010000081.1:0-7806 GCA_035627335.1 Binatia bacterium | reverse complement strand
CGACCTTCATGGAGAGGCGCACTTTGCCGCGATCGTCGAAGCCGAGGAGCTTCACCTTCACGACATCGCCCTCCTTCACCACGTCGCCCGGCTTCTCCACGCGCTCGCGCGCGAGTTGGGAAACGTGGACGAGCCCGTCCTTTGCGCCGAAGAAGTTCACGAAGGCGCCGAACTCCATCACCTTCACGACCTTGCCTTCGTAGATCTGGCCGACTTCCGGCTCGCTCGTCAGCGACTTGATCCACTTCACGGCCGCTTCGATCGCGTTCGCATCGGCGGACGCCACCTTCACCGTGCCGTCGTCTTCGACGTTTATCTTCGCGCCCGTCTTTTCGACGATTTCGCGGATGACCTTGCCGCCGGTGCCGATCACATCGCGGATCTTGTCGGTCGGGATGTTGATCTGGACGATGCGCGGCGCGTTGGCGCCGACTTCGGCGCGCGGCGCGTCGAGCGCCTTCTTCATCTCGCCCAGGATGTGCATGCGGCCATGATGCGCCCGCTCAAGCGCGACCTTCATGATTTCCTCGGTGATGCCCGCGACCTTGATGTCCATTTGCAGCGAGGTGATGCCCTTCTCGGTGCCGGCGACCTTGAAGTCCATGTCGCCGAGATGATCCTCGTCGCCGAGAATGTCGGTCAGCACTTCAAAGCCGTAGTCTTCGAGGATGAGGCCCATCGCAACGCCGGCGACCGGCGCCGCGATCGGCACGCCCGCATCCATCAGCGCCAGCGACGAACCGCAAACGGTGGCCATCGAGGACGAGCCGTTACTCTCGGTAATCTCGGAAACGAGGCGCACCGTGTACGGGAATTGCTCGCTCGTCGGCAGCACCGCCTTCATCGCGCGCCACGCCAATTTCCCGTGGCCGATTTCGCGGCGGCCGGCGCCGCCCATGCGGCCGGTTTCGCCGACGCTGTAGGGCGGGAAATTGTAATGGAGCATGAAGCGCTCTTTGGTGGTGCCGGAGAGCGCGTCGATGAATTGCTCGTCTTCCGCCGTGCCGAGCGTGGCGACGACGATGGCTTGCGTTTCACCGCGGGTGAACAGCGCCGAACCGTGCGTGCGCGGCAGGAAACCGACCATCGACTCGATCGCGCGCACCTTGTCGACGGGACGGCCGTCGATCCGGCCCTTTTCCTTGACGATGCGGGTGCGGACGATGTCGCTTTCGACTTCCTTGAAAACTTCCTTGATCACGAGCGCATCGACGCCGTCCGGATTCGTCTCGCTCTTCCCGAATTGCGCCTTCACCTTGTCGCGCGCAGCGGCGACGGCGGCGTGCCGCTCGGCCTTGTTGACGACCTTGTAGGCGGAGGCGAGATCGGCGCCGACCAGATCCTTGATCTTCGCGCGGAGACCCGAGTTGTCCGCCGGTTCGAATTCGAACGGCTCCTTGCCGGCCTTTTCGGCGAGTTCGATGATCGCATCGATGACGGGCTGCATGCCCTTGTGGCCGAGGTTCAACGCCTGGAGCATTTGCTCCTCGGTCAATTCCTTCACTTCGGACTCGACCATCATGATCGCGTTCGCCGTGCCGGCGATGACCAGATCAAGCTGCGAATTGGACATGTCCGGAATGGTGGGGTTCAGCACCGGCTTGCCATCGATCCAGCCCACGCGCGAGGCGGCGATCGGGCCCATGAACGGAACGCCTGAGATTGTCAGCGCGGCGGACGCCGCGACCATCGCCAAGAGATCGGACTCGTTTTCGTTGTCCCAGCTCAGCACGGTGATGATGACCTGAACTTCGTTCTTGAAGCCCTCAACGAACAGCGGACGGATCGGCCTGTCGATCAGGCGCGACAGCAGCGTCTCGCGCTCCGTCGGGCGGCCTTCGCGCTTGAAGAAGCCGCCGGGAATGCGCCCCGAAGCGAAATACTTTTCCTGATAGTTCACGGTCAGCGGGAAGAAGTCCTGACCGGGCTTGGCTTCCTTCGCATAGACGACCGTCGCCAGTAGCGCGGTTTCACCCCAAGTCGCGAATACGGCGCCGTCGGCTTGACGCGCGACGCGGCCAGTTTCGAGCGTGAGCTTGCGCCCGCACCAATCGAGGGAAACGGATTTGGTATCAAACATACATCGTACTCCAGGCCGATGAGCCGGTGCTCGTTCGGCCGTGTGGGGCGCAGCGGCGGATCCGCTGCGCCAATTGCCTCCTTCGCGGATCGAAGGAGGATCGTCGTGTTCCCCTCTCCGTGAGGAGAAGGGTTAGGGGTGAGGTGAAGCTCAGGTTTGAGAAAGCGAGCGTCGCGCTCGCTGCGAACTCTCAGCCGGAGGTGGTTCACCTCGCCCCCCGGGCCCCCTCTCCTCACGGAGACGGGGAGAGTGCCGCGTTAGCGGCGCAGGTTCAGGCGCTCGATCAGCGCGTTGTAGCGCGCCGCGTCGCGGTCCTTGAGGTAGTCGAGCAACCGGCGGCGCTGGCTGACCATCTTGAGGAGGCCGCGGCGCGAGTGGTTGTCCTTCTTGTGGGTTTTGAAATGCTCGGTCAGCGTGTTGATGCGTTCCGAGAGAATTGCGACTTGAACTTCCGGCGAACCGGTGTCGCCTTTGCCGCGCGCATGTTCCTTGATGAGCGCCTGCTTGCGCTCTGCTGCGATCGACATCGGGTCTCCTATTTGTCTTCAATGTGAAACACGCGGGTCGGCTTGAAACGGCCGGCCCGCACGTCGCCCAGCGCAACCGCCTTGCCTTGAAACAAGGCCAACGCCGCGCGGGATGCGTCCTGCCCGGCGATGGTGCGGTCACGAAACTGAGGCCTCAGCGTCTCCACCACGTGAGGGAGGAGGACGATGGGACGCCCCTGTCTGAGTTTGAACGCGTCCTCCCCATTGATGGCCAGTGCCGGGATGTCGTCCAGCGCGGTCTCAACGGGTTTCAGGCGTTCTGACGCGGCGCCCTTATGACCTAAATCCACAAGCGCGTCGAGGGTGACGCTCTCGGCTTCCCTGAATGGCCCCACTGCGGTTCTGCGCAGCCGCCAGACATGGCCTTCCGCGCCAAGTTTGGCCGCCAGATCGCGGACTAAAGCGCGGATATAGAAGCCTTTTCCGGAGCGGACGCGGAAGGTCGCGAGGTCGTCGCCCTCGGTTCCAACCAGCTCGGCCTCGTGCACCACGACCAGGCGCGGCTCCAGTTCCACCGCCTCGCCAGAGCGCGCGATGTCGTAGGCGCGCTCGCCGTCGACCTTCACCGCGCTGAACTGGGGCGGGACCTGCTCGATCTCGCCAATGAAGTCCGGCAATGCAGCGCGGATCTGCTCTGGCGTCGGGCGCACATCGCTCGTGGCGGTCGCCTCCCCTTCGCGGTCCTGGGTCTGAGTCGAGACGCCCCACTTGATGGTGAAGAGGTAGGTTTTCTCCGCTTCCATGAGCCACGGCACCGTTTTGGTCGCTTCGCCGAGCGCGATCGGCAGGATGCCGGACGCCAGCGGATCGAGCGTGCCGGCGTGCCCGGCCTTGTTGGCGTTGAACACGCGCTTGATGGCCGAGACGGCGTGCGTCGACGTCATCTCTTCCGGCTTGTCCAGCACGATCCAGCCGGACACGTCCTCGCCCTTCTTGCGGCGGCTCATAACCCGCTCCCCCTCGATGGGGGAGCTGTCGCGCGAAGCGCGACTGAGGGGGTGAGGCCACGCGGCCAAGTCGAGCGAGCCTCGTGAGGCATAATCTTCATCGCCTGCGGGCGGACCCCCTCCGGCCGCTTCGCGGCCACCTCCCCCATCGAGGGGAAGGTGAAGCTTATCACCGCGCTCGTCACTCTTTGTCCTCGTGACTCAAGTCCCGCGCCACTTCGGGACTCGCGAGCAATTCATCGATGTGGCGTGCTTCGTCGTAGGAGACATCTGCCTGAAAATGCAGCTCGGGCGTAAAACGCAGATCGATCTGGCGCGCGAGCTTGCCGCGTAGGAAGCCGGCGCTGCGCGTCAAGCCGCGTGCGATTTGCTGGGGATCGGCGGGCCCCAGCGCGGAGACGAACGCCGTCATGTGCTTCAAGTCCGGCGAAGCGCGCACTTCGCCGATCGTGATCGAAGCGCCGGCGAGATCGGGATCGCGCAGATCCTCGCGCGCGATGATCTCCACCAGCGCGTGCCGCACCAGTTCGGCCGCGCGCAACTGGCGTTGCGACGGGCCGCCGCGCTCTTGTCCTCTCGCCTTGCGTTTCATGTCACTGCGCGATGTAGGCGTAGGAATTGCACACTTGCGGGTCTTCGCTGGAGGGCGGCGCCTCACTGCCGCGGAACGCCGCGATCTTGAACACCCAGCGCCCGCTGCCGTCGACGAACTCGCTGACAGCCATGTAGCGCGTGCGCTCCTCGCCGCACAGGCCGCCTTGGGCTGCGCTGCGGGTCACGTTCTCGTCGAGCACGCGATAGAGGTAGGCATTGACCCGCGGATCGCCGCCCAGCACCGCCGCGAAGCTCTGTCCGCCGACGCCTGAGCGCGAATCCGCCGGCACCATGTTGTAGGGTTGCGCGCGCACGGTGATGCCATTGGCGAACGCGAAGATCACCGGCCCGCCGCGCGTCGTTTCGATGCTGACGCGCAGATTGCCGGAGACCCGACGGGCGGTGTCAGAAGCTGCGCGCCATTGCGTGCGTGCGACAGCCGGCTCTTCCTGCGGCACGACGTCGACACGCGTTTCCGGCTCGATCACGGTCGAGCCCCGCGGACGGTCAGGCTGATCGCCTTCGTTCTCGCGCGTGCAGGCAGCCGCCGTCAGACTCAGCGCAGCCAACGCCGTCAACAGCAAAGTGCGCATCGGCTGGCCCTCAGAGCGAACGCTGAACCACTTCGACGTTGAAGCACTCGATCACGTCGCCTTGCTTGATGTCCTGGAATTGGCCGAAGCTCATGCCGCATTCCTGCCCGGCGACCACTTCGTTCACCTCGTCCTTGAAGCGCTTCAGCGTCGTGAGCACGCCCATTTCCTGGATTACGACATCGTCGCGCAGGATGCGGACTTTCGCGCCTTTGCGGACGACGCCATCGGTGACGCGGCAGCCGGCAACCTTGCCGACCTTGGAAATCGTAAACACTTCCAGCACCTGCGCGTTGCCGAGGAAGGTTTCGCGATTGATCGGCGCCAACATCCCCGACATGACGCCTTTGATGTCGTCGATCAGGTCGTAGATGATGTTGTAGTAGCGGATCTCGACGCCTTCGCGTTCGGCCAGGTCGCGCGCTTCTTTTGAGGCGCGGACGTTGAAGCCGATGACCGGCGCGCCCGAACCCTTCGCGAGCTGGACATCCGACTCGTTGATGGCGCCGACACCCGAGAGCACTACGCGCGCGCGCACTTCTTCATGCGCCAGCTTTTCGAGTGAGCCGACGATCGCTTCGGCAGAACCCTGCACGTCGGCCTTGATCAGGATGGGCAGCTCCTTTGCCGTCGAATCCTTGAACTTGGCCATCATGCTTTCGAGCGACGTGCCGGTGCGCGACGGCCCGGCCGCGACCTTCTGTTTCTTCGCGCGCGCGCGGTAATTGGCGACTTCGCGGGCGCGGTTTTCGTTCTCGACGACATTCAACACATCGCCGGGCTCCGGCACGCCTTCCAGGCCCATGATCTCGACCGGCTCGGAGGGGCCCGCTTCCTGCAGCTGCTGGCCGCGCTCGTTGTTGATGGCGCGGATACGGCCGATCTGGGCGCCGACGACAACGATATCCCCGCGCTTCAGCGTACCTTTTTGCACAAGCACCGTCGCGACCGTACCGCGCCCTTTGTCGAGCTTGGACTCGATGACGGTCGCTTCAGCAGCGCGATCGGGATTCGCCTTGAGGTCCATGACCTCGGCCTGCAGCAGGATCGTCTCAACCAGCTTGTCGAGACCTGTCTTCTTCAGCGCCGAGACTTCAACCGCCAGTGTATCGCCGCCATGCGCTTCGGTGACGATTTCCTGTTGCAGCAGGTCCGTAAGCGCACGCGTCGGATTAGCGTCCGGCTTGTCGATCTTGTTGATGGCGACGATGATGGGCGCGCCGGACGCGCGCGCGTGATGAATGGCTTCCACCGTTTGCGGCATGACGCCGTCATCGGCGGCGACAACGAGCACCACGATGTCGGTGACCTGCGCGCCCCGCGCGCGCATGGCGCTGAACGCGGCGTGGCCAGGCGTGTCGAGGAAAGTGACGCGCTCGCCGTTCTTCAGCCGCACCTGATAGGCGCCGATGTGTTGCGTGATGCCGCCATGCTCGCCTGAGACGACATCCGTTTCACGCAACGCATCCAGAAGCGATGTCTTGCCATGGTCGACGTGACCCATGACGGTGACGACCGGCGGACGCGGCAGCAGATGTTCGTCCGGGTCGACTTCGCCCGAAAGACCTTCTTCAACGTCGGACTCGGCCACGCGCTTGACGGTGTGGCCCATCTCGGTGGCGATCAGCTCAGCCGTGTCCGCATCCAGCTCGTCGGCCTGCTTCAGCATCTGGCCTTGCCGCATCATGAACTTGATGATGTCGGCGACACGCACCGCCATCCGGTTCGACAGCTCCTGAACCGTGATGGTCTCCGGAATAACGACTTCGCGCTTGATCTGTTCGCGCTCGCCGCTGCCGCCGAGCATCTTCGCGCGGCGTTCCTTTTCCTTCTGTTGCGCCCGGCGATAGGCCGCCAGCGAACGCACGCGGTCGTCGTCGCCGGCAACTTCGCGTTCGACCATCTCCAGCGTGAGCTTGCCCTTGCGGCGCTCCTGCTCGCCCTTCTTTGCCGGCTTCACCGGCGCGGGCGCCATTGGCTTGCGTGCTGACTTGATGCGGCCGCCAAGCTCGTCGAGCAGACCGCCTTCCGAGCGGGCGGCCGGCGGTTGCGCTGCGCCACGTTGCGGCGCGCGCGATTCCTGTTGCGGCTGCGCCTGCACGACCGGCGCTTCTTCTTCTTCGGCTTCCGCCGCTTCGGCGCGGCGGCGGGCTTCGGCCTCCGCTTCGAGCGCGGCATGCTCGGCCGCTTTGCGGCGCTGCGCATCTTCGAGCGCGCGGCGTTGTTCGTCTTCGGCGCGTTGGCGTTGCTCGCGCGCTTCCTTCTCCGCCATGGAACGGCGAACCGCTTCTTCACGCCGGCGCGCTTC
This sequence comes from Binatia bacterium, assembly GCA_035627335.1. Taxonomy (GTDB): domain Bacteria; phylum Pseudomonadota; class Alphaproteobacteria; order Caulobacterales; family Aquidulcibacteraceae; genus Vitreimonas. The sequence continues at coordinate 736 of DASPMA010000081.1, read as the reverse complement.
GTCTGCGGTCACTCCGCCTGGCGTCGGGGCCGGCGCGGGCGCTGCGGTTTCCGCAGCCTTCGGGGTCGCGCGCGCGCGCAGCGGCGGCGGCACGCCCGGCCCTGGCGCTGCCGGCTGTGCGGCCGCGCCAGCGCCTGGACGATTGAGCGAGCGCTTCTCGCGCACCTCGACTGCGACCTGCTTGGTGCGGCCATGGCTAAAGCTTTGCCGCACCGTGCCTGCGCTCGCCGTGCGGGTGAGCGTCAGAGGTTTGCGGCCGCCAGCTTGGCCTTCTTTTTGTTCGTTGCCGTCAGACATGCAGTCGCGTTGCCAATCCTAAATTTGCCGTCACACAAGAGGCGGTTAGTTCAAACGTCCTTCTGCCCGGCGCGTCGTCGGACCTTCGTGGGTCCGGCATCCGCGTCGCCCAGTCCCCACTGCACAGAGCGCCAGGAATCGGGCCAAGAGCTCGGAACGATGGCGCGGAATCCCGCGAGGCGGCCGATATCCGCCGCCCAGCCCGTCGCCAAGCGCTCTTGAAGCAGGCAAGCGTGTATCACACGTTCCCGCCCCAACGCCACGCCCAAATCCGAAGCTGTAAAGCAGGCGACGGCGGGCGGCGGGCCGCCCCAGAGCCCTATATGGAGGCTCATCAGCTTTTCGCGACCCTCCTCGGCGCCGTCTTCTGCTTCGATGAGCTGGAAGAGCGGTTTGGCCCGGATCGCGGCTTCAACTTGTGTCGCGCCGATCGCGATCG
>DASPMA010000080.1:0-4742 GCA_035627335.1 Binatia bacterium | reverse complement strand
TCGCGGAAGCCGCGCAGGGCGTCGCCGTCGGCAACCCAGCGATCGCCGGCGTCTCCATCCAGAATGACCGCTTCCTTTTCGTCACGGGGCGCTCCTACGGCTCGACCAACCTTGTCGTGATGGGCGAGGGCAATCGCGTGCTTTATTCGGGGCGCATCGTTGTAGCGCCAGACGAAACCGATGTTGTCATGGTCACCCGCGGCGTCGAAACCGCACGGCTCGAGTGCACGCCGCTCTGCCGGCCGCGGCCCGATATCGGGGACGGAGAGCGCTCGACGGCTGTGAATGAACAGATCACCGGGCGCCCCGCCGCAGCCACGCGCCGTTAACGCGCGTTTACGCCTTCGTTTGACGGAATATCAGCCCTTCCGTGCGTAAATGCGCGTTCCGGGAGGCGTGATGTTCGCGCGCGCGCTACGAAAATTGCGATTGCTCAAGCGCTTCGGCAGGGCGCGCAGCGGCTCGGCGGCGGTCGAGTTCGCCATCGTCGCGATGCCGTTCTTCCTGCTGACCGTCGGGCTCGCCGAGATTTCCATGATCGGTTTCGCGCAGACGAGCTTGGATCTCGGCGTTTCCGAGGCCGCGCGTCAGATACGCACGGGGCAGGCGCAGATGGGCGGCCTTGGAGCAGCGGACATCAAGCAGCGGATTTGCGACGAAGTGAACAACTTTGTCGTTCTGCAATGCGACGGCAATCTCTTCCTCGACGTCGATCGCTTCGACTCTTTCGTGGACGCAAGCAGCTCCGAAAACAATCCGATCCAGGACGGCGAATTTCAGGATGACGGTTTCGGTTATCAGCCTGGCGCGGCGTCAGACATTGTCGTCGTGCGCGCCTATTATCGCTGGCACGTGCTGACGCCGATGTTTGAGCCGATCTTCCAGAACGTGTCGGGCGGCGAGCGAATCCTCGTCACCACCATGATGTTCCGCAACGAGCCGTTCCAATCATGAAGCTGAAGCAAGGTCTCTCCCGCTTCGCCAAAGCGAAAAAGGGCAACGCCGCACTCGAGTTCGCGATCATCGCTCCGATGATGATCATGCTGCTGTTCGGCTCGGTCGATCTCTTGGACGTCCTCAACGCCAACAAGCGCGTGCAGAACGTTACCTCCTCGCTGGCCGATGTCGTGGCGCGAGACACCGAGGTGTCGGATGAGGAGGTCGCCGGCCTGTGGGCTGCGATCGATGTGCTGATGTATCCGAGCAGCGGCGACGCCGTGAATATTCGCGTCAGCAGCATCCGCATCGAGAGCGCGTCCATCGCTCGCGTTGTGTGGAGCGAAGGCCACGACATGGAAGCGCGCCAGGCGGGCACCACGGTCAGCGGACTGCCAGCGGCCATGATGAACCCAGGCACCAGCATGATCTTGGCAGAGAGCACGTTTGCGTATGACTCCCCGCTGGGTTTTCTGCTGGAGGACGGCGTCACGCTCCAGCACCAGGCCTATCGCCGCTCGCGCCTGGTCGATCCGATCCCGCGCGTCTCCTGAGCCCTTGACGCGCGGCGCTGGCGGGCGACACTCCCGCGATGGAAGATCCTAAAACGCCGGCTGAAGCGGTCGATCGGCTCGAACATCTCTACAATCGCGCGGTCAACGCCCTCATCGAATCCGTGCGGCGCTTCGCCGAGCAGGGGACGCCGCCCACCGGCGAGCAACGCGCTCTGTTTCGATATCCCGAGCTGCGGGTCACTTATCTGCCGACCAAACCGCCGCCGCGTCTCTCGCGCGCCTTCGGCCAGCTCATCGAGCCGGGCGAATACGCGGTCACAGTTACGCAACCCGTGTACTTCCGCACCTATCTGCTGCAACAGCTGAACCACCTTGTGGAGGATTACGGCGCCGAACTCAGCGTGCGTGTCAGCGACACGGAGATTCCCTACTCTTTCGTGCTCGACGCCGCCGGCAAGGCTGCGTTCGAAAACGTGCCGGCCGAAGAACTCGCGCGTTGGTTTCCCAATCCGCGCCTCACGCAAGTCGGCGACGCCGTCGTCGACGGCCTGCGCATAGAGCGCCTGGACCGCGCCCGTCCGCTCGCTTTGTTCGATGCGCCGCGCACGGATTATTCGCTGAAGCGCATCCAGCACTACACCGGCGCGCCCTGGGCTGACGTGCAGCCCTGGATTCTCTTCACGAACTACCAGCGCTATGTCGATGAGTTCATCGGCTGGGCAGCCGAAGCCGTGAAGAACGGCCCGAAAGGCTGGGCGCTCTCATGCCCGGGGCTGGTGCGCGTGGACTCCGGCGACCCCGACGCCGAGCTGAAAGCCCGCGCCGCGCCTTGGCAGAAATATCAGATGCCGGCCTATCACCTCACAACGCCGGACGGCGACGGCGTCACGCTCGTAAATATCGGCGTCGGCCCCTCTAACGCCAAGACGATCACCGATCACCTCGCGGTGCTGCGTCCGCATTGCTGGATGATGATCGGCCATTGCGGCGGCCTTCGCCACACGCAGCGCATCGGCGACTATGTGCTGGCGCACGCTTATCTACGCCGCGACAAGGTACTAGACGATCGCGTGCCGCTCGAAGTGCCGATCCCCGCCATCGCCGAAGTGCAGGTCGCACTGCAGCAAGCCGCGGGCGTCGTGATCGGCGACGAGAAGGAGTTGCGCAAGCGCATGCGCACCGGCACCGTCGTGTCGTACGCCGACCGCAACTGGGAGCTCAATTACAGCCAGGAGCGTTTGCTGCTCAGCCAATCGCGCGCGGTCGCGGTCGATATGGAAAGCGCCTGCGTCGCCACGCAAGGCTTCCGCATGCGTGTTCCGTACGGCGTTCTCCTCTGCATTTCCGACAAGCCCGCGCACGGCGAAATCAAGCTCCCAGGCGTCGCCGACCGCTTCTACGACAGCGCCGTCGGCGCGCACCTTCGCATCGCGCTCGAAAGCATCGCGCTCCTGAAAAAGAACCGCGACCGCCTCCACAGCCGCAAACTCCGCGCCTTCGACGAACCGCCGTTTAGGTGATGGACATGCGCAAACTGGTCAGCTCCGGTTCGCCGTTCGAACGGCAGGTGGGTTTCTCGCGCGCCGTGCGCGTAGGAAACATTATCGAAGTCGCCGGCACCGCGCCCATCGGCCCAGATCGCAAGACCGTCGGCGTCGGCGACATGTATGCACAGACCAAACGCTGCCTCGAAATCATTGCGCAAGCGCTCGCCGAAGCCGGCGCCGAACCGCGCCACGTCGTCCGCACGCGCCTCATCCTCACCGACATGTCGCGCTGGTCCGAAGCCGCGCGCGCGCACGGCGAGATGTTCGCCGACATCCGGCCTGTGTGTACGGTGATGCAAGTTTCGCGCTTCATCGATCCCGATTGGCTCGTCGAGATCGAAGCGAGCGCCGTGATCGATTAGCGGAACAGCGGCGCGCCGCATTCGTTAAAGTCCGGCGGATGCAGCCCGTGGACTCAACAACCTTCATCAAGACCGACGCACTCGCGCCGCCACATGGATGGTTCAGGTGGGCCGGGCTCTTCGCCGTCACCGCCGCCATTGCCGCGGTCGCCGCGGACATCACTGCCGTTGCGCTCTTGAAATCGGCCACCTTCCTCGAAACGTCCGTCAGCGCCACCGCCATTGGCAAGCATTCCTGGTTCGTTGACGCCGCCATCTATCTCACGGGCGCCGCCATCGCAGTGCTGGCTTTCGCCTTCCATCACTGGAACATCGAGCACGGCCGCTACCGCTTCGGCATCTTCTGCCTCGCGGCGCTCGTGATCACGATTTTCCTGCTCGCGGGTTGGGACGCCTATGATCCGCTGGAGGTGCCGGACTTCGGCTTTCACATGATTCTGGTCTATGCGCTCTCGGCGCTGTTCCCACTCGCCGCGCTCACGCTCGCTCGCGCTCTCTCCAAGGTGCGCCCGTTTTGGGGCTATTTCAGCATCACGCTGGCCGTGCTTTGGCTCATCTGCGGCCCGATCTATGCGGTGACTCCGGAAGAGCTGGAGGGCCTCTTCCAGCGTATCGCCTTCGTCTTTATGCTGCTCTGGGTCGCCGGCATCGGTCTCATGTTCGTAAGCGTGACGGCCCCTCGCGCAGAACGCCGCGTTGATCCCAGCGCGGAAGGCGCCTAAGCCGTGCAGGATGCAAGACCGCCTTATGCCGTTCGAACGCATCCTCAACTTTCGCGATTTCGGCGGCTGGGAGACCGCGGACGGCGCAAAAATCGCGCGCGGCAAGCTCTACCGCTCAGCCTCCTTCCATGACGCGACGGACGCCGACATCGACAAGCTCAATGCGATGGACGTGCGCTTCCTGGTCGATCTGCGACGCGCCGAAGAGCGCGCGCATGAGCCGAGCCGCTGGTTGAGCGAAAGCTGCCGCGTCATCTTCAACGATGATGGCGCAGGTCCTGGCACAGCGCTGCCGCCGCATCTCGTGGCGCTCCTGCAAAGCGATCTCTCGCCGAAGGCCACGCGCGAGTACATGACAAGCCTTTACCGCGAAATTCCTTACGATCCGCGCCTCGTCCGCCTCTATCGCGATTGGTTCGCCGAACTCGGGGAGGGCGGCGCCGGCATCATCCACTGCGCCGCCGGCAAAGACCGCACCGGCATCGGCTGCGCGCTCACGTTATTGGCCCTCGGCGTCGATGAAGAGAGCGTCTTCGCTGACTATGAGTTCACCAACCAGGCCGTCGATCTCGAACGCCGCATGCCGCGCATTCAACAGCGCATGGAAGAGCGCCTGGCGCGCAAGCTCGATCCCGAAGCACTCCGGCCGATGCTTGGCGT
>DASPMA010000079.1:0-3773 GCA_035627335.1 Binatia bacterium | reverse complement strand
AGGGATGCGGCAAAGGCATGACGTCGTGGGGATACGTGCGCCACGCGCGCACCGTCTCCCCCAGCGTCCGCTTCACCCCAGCGCCCAAATGATAGCGGTGCGCGTAACCGCCCACCAAGAGGGTAAGGCGCACATTTTTCAGTAGCGGCAACAGACGCGGTCGCCACTTGAGCGCGCACTCCTTGCGGGGCGGCAGATCGGCGCCGTTGACCGTGCCAGGATAACAGAACCCCATCGCAGCGACGGCAATGTTGCGTTTGTCGTAGAACGTTTCGCGATCGAGCTGCAGCCAGTCTCTCAGGCGGTCCCCGGATGGATCGTTCCACGGAATGCCGCTCTCGTGCACGCGCCGGCCGGGGGCCTGCCCGGCAATGAGAATTTTCGCTTCTGGATGCACCCAAACGACCGGACGCGGCTCATGCGGCAGCGCGCAGGCGCGGCATGCGGAAATTTCCGCGACGAGTCGGTCCAGGTCTGAGAGCGGTTTACGCGCCACGCCGCGCAGATAGCGATGGCCACTGCGCGCCGTCCATAACCTGTGACAGCGGCGGCTGGACATCAGCGCGGCCTGCGGCGAGAGAGAACCATGAAGCTGCGCAAGGGCATGGTCCCGCTTATCCTGTTTGCGGTCGTGTTCGCCGCATGGGCAATCTACACGGTCGTCGGCAACGATCCCGTGCCGATGGAAAACGGCGAGTCGATCTTCGACCGGCCCTAGGCTTGGTCCTCGGCGCGGTAGCGCAGACGCACAGCGGGAATGACGCCGACATCGATCTCGATGTGCCCGCAATTGAAGCCGAGCAGCTTGAACCTTTTGTGTGCGTCGCCGGCGCGCTTCAGCACGCTCAGCATGGATGAGCCGATGGGATTGTCCTTCAGCGCTTCGCGCGCGGCGGCGATTTCCTCTTCGGTCGCGTCCGACGGCATGAAGTGGGCGATGATTTTCGGCGTGATGCCAAGCTCGATCTCGAACTCGTGCATGCGGTAGCCGGCTTGGCTCAGCGCCGGCAGTGCGCGCCGGAAGCCGGACATGGTCTGATCCAGCTTCTCTTCGCCGAACGCTTTCAGCTCCGCGAGCTTCTCCGCTGGGAGCGCGGCGATGCTCTTGGCGTGATCGACAAGCGTCCTTGGCGCTGGCTTGTTGCTGGAATCTTCTGACGACATCAACTGCCCCGCTTCATCATTTCACGGGCGATGATGAGGCGCTGGATTTCGCTGGTGCCTTCGTAAAGGCGGAAGATGCGGACATCGCGGTAGAAGCGCTCGATGCCGTAATCGGCGACATAGCCTGAGCCGCCGAAAATTTGCACTGCGCGGTCGGCGACGCGGCCAACCATTTCCGAGCAGAAGAGCTTGGCGGCGGCGGCATCCATGGTGACGTCTTCGCCGGCGTCGCGCTTGCGCGCCGCTTCCAACACCATGGCGCGTCCGGCGTTCGCTTCGGCGCGGCAGTCAGCGAGCATGGCCTGGATCATCTGGAAGTTGGCGATGGGCTGGCCGAACTGCTTGCGCTCGGCGGCATAGCGCACGCTCTCCTCGATCAGCCGCTCGGCGACGCCCACGCAGACCGAGGAGATGTGCAGGCGCCCGCGGTCGAGCACCTGCATGGCGATGCGGAAACCTTGACCCTCTTCGCCGAGCCGGTTTTCGACGGGCAGCTTCACGTTGTCGAAATTGATGTCATGAATGTGCGCGCCCTGCTGGCCCATTTTCTTTTCGGGCTTGCCGACGGAGACGCCGGGGAGGTCGCTTGGCACAAGGAAGGAAGAAACGCCGGCGCCGCCCTTCGCCTCGGGATTGGTGCGCGCCATGACGGTGAAGAGCGAGGCGCGGGCGGCGTTGGTGATGTAGCGCTTCGAACCGTTGATGACGTAGTGATCGCCGTTAAGCTCCGCGCGCGTGCGCACGGCGGCTGAATCTGAGCCGGCTTCGGGCTCGGTCAGCGCGAACGACGTGACAATTTCGCCCGAGGCGATGCCAGGCAGATACTTTTGCTTCTGCGCCTCGGTGCCGAACATTACGAGGCCCTGGCTGCCGATGCCAACATTGGTGCCGAACGCGGAACGGAACGCCGGCGAGCAGCGGCAGAACTCGAACATCACGCGGCATTCGGCTTCCATCGAAAGCCCGAGGCCGCCGTAGCTTTCCGGAATGGAAAGCCCGAACAGGCCCAGCGCGCGCATCTCAGCCAGCGCATCGGCCGGCACCGCGTCCTCTTCGGATACTTTCGCTTCCAGCGGGATGAGCCGCTCGTTCACGAAGCGGCGAATGCCGGTCAGCAATTGGTCGAGCGTTTCGTTGTCGTGCATCAGCACACCTGTCGGCGCGAGCGGGAGTTGAGTCGATGCGGCGCGCAGACGACGCTGCGCGTGCGCGTCTCGCGGATGCGGACGTGGCCGCGCACCTCATCATCGGCGGCGTTGAGCACGGCGCGTAAATCGGAATCTTCCAGCCGCCAGGGTCGAGTCACAGCGCGGACCTCGGCGATCTCCGCCTGCCAAATGCCCAGATAGACCGCCTCGCCCGGCCGCACTTCGAAGGACGGGCGGTCGGGGCCGATGATGACCCCGTCGGCGACATAATCCACTCGATCGTCGCGGATCACGCCGAACACGCTGTCCAAGGCATAAACGCCCGGCTCCACCTCCAGCATTTCGAACTCGCCGGGAATGCCGCGCACGCGGACGGTGTCGCCTTCATTGGTCTGCGCTTCAAAGGCGGTGCGGCCGCTGTGCTCCGTGAACGCGCCGGCGGCGTCGAGTTGGCGCCAGAGCAAGGTGTAGCGCGCCTCGCGGCTCTCCGACGCCTCGGCCACGCCGATTATCACGAACGACTTTTCCGACGCCCCGACCTGGAAGCGGTCGTCTTCGCTCGTCGCGCACGACGCCAAGGCCAGCGCCCCCAGGATCAGTACCGCAAACCGCATCACCCCTGCCTTGCCCGCTTTTGCATACCATGCCAGCACGCGGGCGCTAGCTTTGGAGAGCCACATGAGCGCCGACGGCGCAGGAGATGCCCCCGTTGTCGGGCCGGTCATCCTCACGGAAGGCCGCTTCGCGGGCTGGAGCACGTGGAGCGCGGGCGGGGATCCTTACGAGACCTCGATCGGCCCGTTTGTGTTCAGGGTCGACGGCGATCGTGTGCGCTGTGCGTTCTAGCCGCGCGGAGAGCACCTCAACGGGGGCGGCACGATCCATGGCGGGGCGCTGATGAGCTTCGCGGACTTTGCGCTTTTCTGCATCGCGCACAAAGAGTTGGCAGGCGACAAGGCAGTCACTCTCACGTGCAACAGCGAATTTCTGAAAGCCGGCGCGTTACACGATATCGTCGAAGCACAAGGCGAAGTTTTGCGCGCCACGCGCACGCTGATTTTCGTCAGAGGCCTAGTTACACAAGTTTCACAGCCCCTGCTTGCTTTTTCCGGCACGCTCAAGAAGATCGAGGAGCGCTCGCGAAGCTGAGCGCAACGGGGTTGAAAATAGACATGAGATCGCCTGGGTCGGCGTTCGACTTGCGCGCAGCAATGGCGCTAGAGCTGAATGCGGCAATGGAAGAATTGGATTCGCGTGGCGGTCCAAAAGCGCTGCACCGATGCCGCGTGCGGCTAAAGCGTGCGCGTGCGCTGGCGCGCCTTGGAGAAGTCGTCGCGCCCGGCCTGGCCTCTGTGTTTAATGAATCCGCGCGCTCGGTGATGCGTACGTTGGCGCAGGCGCACGACCTTGTTGCGCTGGCGGACACGGCGCGCCTGCTCGCCGAAACGGCGAACGATAAGA
>DASPMA010000078.1:0-3472 GCA_035627335.1 Binatia bacterium | reverse complement strand
CGATGGCCCTCCGGTGCGCACCACGTCCCGCCGCGCCATCCACCAGCCTGCGCCGGCCTTCGTCGATCAAAAGCCGTCCCCCGAAATTCTCGTCACCGGCATCAAGGTCGTCGATCTGCTCTGCCCCTATGCGAAGGGCGGCAAGATCGGGCTGTTCGGCGGGGCGGGCGTCGGCAAGACGGTGCTGATCCAAGAGCTGATCAACAACATCGCGAAAGCCTATGGCGGCTATTCGGTGTTCGCGGGCGTCGGCGAGCGCACGCGCGAAGGCAACGATCTTTATCACGAGATGATCGAGTCGGGCGTGAACAAGCACGGCGGCGGCCAAGGCTCGCGCTGCGCCCTGGTGTTCGGCCAGATGAACGAGCCGCCGGGCGCGCGTGCGCGTGTGGCGCTGTCGGGCCTGACGATCGCCGAGCACTTCCGCGATCAGGGCAAGGACATTCTCTTCTTCGTCGACAACGTGTTCCGCTTCACGCAGGCGGGCTCGGAAGTGTCGGCGCTCTTGGGCCGTATTCCTTCGGCGGTCGGCTATCAGCCGACGCTGGCGACCGAAATGGGCGCCATGCAGGAGCGCATCACCTCGACGACCAAGGGCTCGATTACTTCGGTGCAAGCCATCTACGTGCCGGCCGACGACTTGACCGACCCCGCGCCGGCCACCTCGTTCGCGCACCTGGACGCCACCACGGTTCTCTCACGAGACATCGCTGCGAAGGGCATCTATCCGGCGGTCGACCCGCTCGATTCCACATCGCGGATTCTCGACCCGAACGTCGTCGGCGAAGAGCACTACATGGTCGCGCGCCAAGTGCAGGAAACGCTGCAGCGCTACAAGTCGCTGCAGGACATCATCGCCATCCTGGGCATGGATGAACTGAGCGAGGACGACAAACTCACCGTCGCGCGCGCGCGCAAGATCGAGCGCTTCCTGTCGCAGCCGTTCTTCGTCGCGCAAGCGTTCACGGGCGCCGAAGGCAAACTGGTGGACCTCAAGGACACGGTGCGCGGCTTCAAGGGCCTGGTGAACGGCGAATACGATCACCTGCCGGAGCCGGCCTTCTACATGGTCGGCTCGATCGAAGAAGCTGTCGCCAAGGCGCAACGTCTTGCGGCGGAAGCGGCTTGATCGGCAACGTCACCCCCGGGCAGCTTGCCGCGCAACTCGTCGTCGACGGGTGCATCCCGTTGTCGGACGAGGCGCCGTTGCGCGGCGAACTGCCCGTGCAGGGTGCGCCGCTCGACAAGGAGGCGCGCGCGAAGCTGGACATCGAAGGCGGCTCGCCCGACGGCAATACGCGCTTCTTCGCGCTCGGCGGAAACGGCGTGTTCTGGGATCTCAGCTACGGCCTGGCGACCGTGTGGTTCAAAGGCGGCGATCCGAGCGGGGCAGTGTCCGAGTTGGAGAAAGCGCTCAAGAAGGCGTACCCGAAGTACAAATTCATCGAGGAGCAGCGGCATCCCGATGACAAGGACCTGCGCGTACGCTTTTACATTGTCGATCTGACGCCGCCGAAGCTGGTGTCGCTGGAAGTCGCACACACTGTGGCCGGGGCGCGCTCGCCGCAATTCACCGTTCGCGTCCGCCCGTTGAAGAAACCGAACTGACCTATGGCCGATAAACTCAACTTTGCCCTCGTCTCGCCGGAACGCGAAGTGTTTCATGGCGAAGTGGATCATGTCGTGGTGCCCGGTTCTGAAGGAGAGTTCGGCGTTTCGCCGAACCACGCGCCGGTGATGAGCGTGATCAAGCCGGGCGCCTTGAAGGTGATCAACGATGGCGCCGAGCGGCGCATTTTCGTCAATGGCGGTTTCGCCGACGTGACGCCGGAGGGGCTGACGGTGCTGGCGGAAGAGGCGGTCGATCTGGCCGATGTCGATCCCGCGCAGCTCGAACAGCAGCTGAAGAATGCGCAGGAAGATTTGCGCGATGCCAACACCGACGAGCGCAAGCTTGCGGCGCAACTGGCGCTGTCGCGTCTGGAAACGATGCGCGCTGCGATGACGCGCTGATAACCGCGAGTAGCGAATGGTGAGTGGCGAATAGGGGGTTGTTGGCCCTTGCTATTCGCTATTCGCTACTCACTATTCGCTCATGCCGCACCCCCATCTCTGGCCCGCGATCCTCGGCGCAGGCCTCGGCATGGCCGTGCTGGTTTGGGCGTGCCTGTGGCTGTTTCGGCGCTGGGATAAGCTTGGGCCGCGCAGGAAGTGGCTGATCTTCGCGGCGATTGCGCTGTTCGAGACGGCGTATTGGCTGAGCATCTATGCGTGGCTGGTTGAGCCGAACCTGCTCGTGGTGCGCCGTGTCGAGATCGTCAGCGAGGACTGGCGCGGCGCGCCGCTGACGATCGCGGCGATCGGCGACACGCATGTCGGAAGCCCGCACGTCGATGCGGCGCGCATGGGGCGCATCGTGGCGCGGGTGAATGCGCTGAGGCCCGAGCTCGTCGTGCTGCTGGGCGACTATGTCGGCGGACATGCGCCTGCCGTCGAACGCTCGCCGGCGGAGAACCAGGAGATCATTGGCGGCGTGGGCACGTTCGCGGCCTTGGTCGCCCGCTACGGCGCTGTGGCGGCGATCGGCAATCACGACGTCTGGTACGATCGGCAGGCCATCACGACCGCGCTGCAGGACGCCGGCGCGGCCGCGTTGTGGAACAGGCACATCGTCTTTCGCCGCAGCGGCGGCGCCGTTGTGATCGCGGGGCTTGCCGACAACGATACCGGCGAGCCGGACTTCGCTGCGGCGCTCGATGGCTCGCCGCCTGATGCCGACACGATCGTCATCAGCCACTCGCCCGATCCGTTCGCTGAAATGCCTGAGGGGCCGGCGCTGATGCTCGCGGGCCATGGGCATTGCGGGCAGGTGACGATCCCATTGATCGGCCGCCCGATCACGCCGCTGCGCAATCCGCGCTATGCGTGTCATCTGATCGAGGAGGGCGGCAAGCGCATGTATGTGACGGCCGGCATCGGCACGAGCATCATTCCGGTGCGCTTTCTCAATCCGCCGGAGATTGTGCTGATTACGATCCGGAGCGCAGCCTCTTCGTGAACCTTCGCGATCTTCGTGCCTTTGTGTTTTCTTAAACCACGAAGACACGAAGGACGCGAAGAAACACGAAGGCGCTCAGGCGCCTGCGCCCTCACCGAAGCCGAAGAGGGAGAGGCGGCGCTTTGGTTTTGCCGGTTTCGGCAGGATCTCGCGCGCTTCGAGCCATTGCAGCGTGAGCTTGGCGACGTCGGCCGCTTCCGGTTCGCCCACGAGCCAGTGGCTCATCTCTGGAAATTCGTGGAAGTGCGCTTGGCCGTTCGGGAAGCGCGCGACCGTGCGGCGCACGGTGCTGGGTGGGTTGACGCGGTCCTTGCCGCCAGCGAGGCCGAGCACGGGCGCGCTGATGCGATAGACGGGGGCCTGGCTCGCCATCGAATGATCCGACCACCATTGCACGGCTTCGCGGATGGCGCG
>DASPMA010000077.1:0-7634 GCA_035627335.1 Binatia bacterium | reverse complement strand
GCGTCAGCGGCGTGCGCAGCTCGTGCGAGACTTCCGCAATCCGCTGGCCCATCGCATGCTCGCGTCCGCCCGTGCTTTGGCCGAGCGCCATCAGCCCGGCAGCAAAGGCCAGCCCCGCCACGGCCAGGATTTGTGGAAATGGATCGAGCCCAAGATCGGGCAGGTTCAGCGCGAACACCGCCGCGCCCGCATAGGCCATGACCCCAGCCGCGCCCGCCTCCGGCGCCCAGCGCCGGTCCAGCGCCAGCGCCAACGCGGGTGGAACCGCGAACAGCACGGCCAGTGGCGAGAGCGCGCCGCCGGAACCGGCGGCCAGCCCGATCGCGGCCAGCACCCATGCCGAGAGCCATCCCAAGTCCACAGCTTTTCGTCCCAGCTGTGGAACCAGGATGAACCCAGCTAGAGCCGGCGCCATCGCCAGCGCGCTCGCGCCGGCAACGGCGCTGCGTTCGCCGCCATTCAGCCACGCCAAGAGACCGGCTATCGCCACAGCCGCCAGCCAGAACCAGCACGCAAGCGTTAACCGAAGCGCGCGTGGCGCTGCATTTGCACGCCGCGTTACTGCCCTTTGTGTTGACACTGCAAAGCCGCCCGCGAGTAAAAGACTTCTTAACGTGCTGAGGGGGACGATACGCCTCCGAGTCTTTGTCGGAAGCGGACTCGCCAATCTAGTATCCAGGGGAGTAGAGCCGATGCGTAGCCTTGCGGTCTGGACCACCACCGCGGCCGTCGCCCTTCTTGGCGTCGCCAACGCTCAAACCACGCCTGCCGCGCCCGCTGCCGACGTCAACCTGCAAACGGCGGTGACCGCCTACGCCGCTTATCACAACGACGTCTCCGAGTTGCGCGCCGGCACGATGCGAAACGCTGACGACCTCGAGCGCGCGCTCGACCGCGTCGCCCGCCACAACCGCGATGAACTGACCCGCGGGTGGATCGCCTATGGTTCGTCGATCGCCTCGCAATCGCCAGCCTTCGTGCAAGGCGTGCGTGACGCCGCCAACTATTACGGCCGCGACGCGGTGATCTGGGCCGTCACGGTCGATCCGTCCTATGCGCGCGGCCTGCGCGGCGGTCAGGAAGCCACGCGGCTTCTGCTCGACTCCGCGAATGCCGATGCGGCGCGCATCGTCGCGGTCGCCGACCGCTATCAGGAACTCGCCTACTCGCTGCAACGTCAACGCTGGGCGAACTCGGTTGCGCCGCAACAAGCCGCCCGCGTCCAACGCGTGCGCTCGCTCGGCCGCGAAGGCGCGCCGGACGACGCCGTGCCGGCCACGTGGGCGCCACGGCTGACGGTTGCCACGCTCAGCGTTCAGCCTGGCAACGATCCAAACGCCTATGGCGGCCGGCGCTTCTGGGACGCCGTCGGCGGCGGCGCGGAAGTGGTGCCCGTCTCTGCGGCGCCTGCCGGTACGTTCCGCGTCAATCCCACCCGCGGCGAAGCATTCGATCGCATGGCCGCCGTTGCGGCGCTGCAGGCGCTCGATGCGGTCGACACGAACCAAAGCGCGGTCACGCGCCTCATCGCCGATCCGCGTTCGCGCGATTGCTTCGAGATGGCCCAGCTGCAGCTCTATCAATGCATGTCGGCCGCGCGCTTCCGCTATGAGAACGCGTTCTGCCTCGGCCAGCACGGTCTGCGCGATATCGGCACCTGTATCGGCGCGCTCGCCACGCCCGACGCTGCGGCGGCGATGACGCCAATCACGAGCGGCGGCGGCACGGGCCGCGACTGATCTGAGGCTCTTTGAGCGAGGGAAATCGAAGCGCGGGCCCTCAGGTCCGCGCTTCTCGTTTGCGCCTTGTCCACGGACCCTTGAAGGCGCATGTGCAAACCCATGAACGGTCCCGATCAGGCCATCAAGGATCTGAACGATGAGTTCGCGATGCTTCCCGATTGGGAGGAGCGCATCGCGCACGTGATCGATCTCGGCCGCCAGCTCGAGCCGCTGCGCGAAGAGGAACGCAGCGAAGCCAACCGCGTGCGCGGCTGCGCAAGCCAGGTCTGGCTCGTCTCCGAGCGCCGGCCCGAGGCGCCGGAAAAGCTCTATTTCCGCGGCGATTCAGACGCCCACCTCGTGCGCGGCGAAATCGCCATGCTGATGCGCGTCTTCTCCGGCCGCACGCCGGAAGAGATTCTGTCCATCGATCCGCGCGCCATGTTCGATCGGCTGGGCCTGCAAGACGCCCTGACACAGCAACGGTCGAATGGCCTCTTCTCCATGATCGGCCGCATTCAAGGCGAAGCGCGCGCTGCGAAAGGGCAGTAAGGCAGAAGGCTGCACAAATGTGTGGCTCTAACCTACTGCCCTACTCCCATAATTCGCCGCCAGCTGCGCCAGCGCCAGCTTCAGCGCGAGCTTGCCTGAACGGGTTGGCCACGCTTCCGCGCGCTCCAGCGCCTCCAGTCCTTCCTCGCGTAGAAGAACACGTTCCACGACGCCTCGCAGCGGCGCCGCCAGTTCCGCGAGCGCATCGCTTAGGCGGCGCCGGGCATCGCAACGCGCCGCGAGCACATCGTCCAATACGCCGCTGCGGGCCGTCGAACCTTTCGGCGGCGCGCTCCAGTCGGAGCCGCGCACCAAGCCGATCTCGCTGCGCTGCCAATCCGCCTTGAGGCGGGCGGCGGCGCCCAGTTCGGCGCCGTCGAGCCATGGCCGTCCGGCGCCATCGCTCAGCAAAGACAATCGGCGCAACAGCCGATCGGCGTCATATCCGCGTGCGATACGTACATCGCCGTCGTGCTCCATCACAGCCCGGTCAACGATCGGCTGATGCTGCGCGGCGTACGCCTCATCGGGCGTCGATTGCTCGCGTGTCACACGCGCACGGCCAGCGGCGCTCAGCGCGTACGTGTCTTCTCCAGCCGGGTCGAGCGCGCCGGCGGAAACAAGCTCGCGCACGTCCGCGCCGGTCAAGCGCACCGCTGGCCTGCGCCGTCGATTGCCGTTTGGAAACACGCCGTACCCGCCGGCGCGATCCGGCGCGAGCACGCAGCGCGGCGCCGCGAGACGCTCAAGCGCGCGTGTTACCGAGCGCGCGCTCATGACGCTTTCGCTTCGCTTGGCGGACGCCATTGCGACGTCGGCGTCTGCTGCAGCATGGTCTCAAGTCCGCCGATCCAAAGATCGAATTGCGGCTCTTCGCGTCTGTCCTCGATCACGTGACACGCATGCGCGATGGTCGAGCGATCCCGCCCGAAAGCGATCGCGACGCGCGCCAAGCTCATCTCAAAACCCGTGTGACACAGATAGACCGCGACATGGCGGGCGAACGCCGTGGCCCTTGGTCCGCCCTGGCGCGCCTCCAAAATTTCTTCTACCGGCACGCCAAGCGCGTAGCTCGCGACGTCCGCGGCCAGTCGCGCCGCCGCGCGGTCGCGCGCTTGCAATTCCAAAATACTCATCCGGAAACCACCCTTCGAAAGCCGGCCGATCCCCGGCCGCTCAGAAGGATAACCTGTGTCCGGCGGTGTAGGAAATATTTCCTAGGATTATTTTCCGTTATTCGGTGCGGCGGCTATGCCCGAGGCCCATGCGCTTGGCTAGGTTGGAACGCTCTTTCGCGTAGTTGGGGGCGACCATAGGGTAGTCGTGGGGCAGGCCCCACTTGGCCCGGTATTCGTCGGGCGTCATGCCGTAGCGCGTCCGCAGGTGACGCTTTAGAGATTTGAATTTTTTGCCGTCTTCCAAACAGATGATGAAGTCTGGGGTCACCGACTTCTTGATTGCGATCGCCGGCTCCTGCCCGTGCTCGGCGACGGCAGGACCTGTTCCGGACACTTCTTTGAGCGCGGCGTGGACGGTTCTGATGAGGCTCGGAATATCCTGGGCCGCGACCGAATTGGCGGAGACGTAGGCCGAGACGATGTCGGCGGCCATTTCCACCAAGTCGTGTTTCGCGTCCATTTCGGGCCTGCCCCACAAAGGAAACCAAAGTCGCGGCGGTATAGAGCCAGAGCAGAATAACGCAAGACGCTTGCTCACTCAAATATTAGGTAGGCGTTTACCGAGACTTTCCTTGGGATGGGAAATAAAGTTTTGCCTTAACTTACCGGTCACATGCGCTGCCAAAGCAATGCGATAGCGATGGCCGCGGCGATCGCCGCGAATTGTGCCGCGCTCCAGGCGCCGCCGCGATAAGGCCGGTCACAGCGCCGGACGAGACGTCCGACCGCGGCGCCCGCGGCTCGTATCAAATGATCCCATTGGGTCTGCCAAGCGCCATAAACCCGCAGCAGCACGACGCCGATCCAGCGCCCAGCTCCAGCCGCCGGTCCGCGATAGATCGCGTCGATGTCGAGCAGACGCAGCGCGCGTTCGGGCGCCGTGATCTTTACCGCGCGCAGCACCAGATACCCCACACCGGCCGCGCCGAGCAATTCAAGCTGCGGAGCGGCGCGCTCGATCTCGTACGGGCGAAATGTGAGCTCGGCCGGCAACAATCCATAAAGCCACGCCGGCGCGACGCCGACCGACAAGCAGAAGAACATCGCCAACGCGATGGCCAGCAGCATCGGAAACGGCGCCTCGTGGCTTTGCAGGGCGCCCGGCGGGGCACGATAAGCTTGCAGCGCGGGCCGCAGCATCAGCGCAATCAAGAGCGCCCCCGACAGCGCGGTTGTGATCACCCACGGCGCCTCGTTCAACCATTGTGTGGACGCCTCGAGCGCGATGGCGGTGGTGATGTAGGTGGCCAGCCCCGGCGCGCCTGCAACGGCCAGTCCCGCGACCATCAAGAGCGCTGCGCTGATCGGCATTATCCGCGCAGCGCCTTCCAGCTTCGACGCGCGTGCGTGTCCTTGGCGCCCCAGCACCGCCCCGAGCGCGAGGAGCAGAGCCAAGAAAGCGAACATCAAAGTGAACGCGTGTCCTTCCGCCGCGGCGAGCGCAAGCGGCGAGCCGACGCCGATCAGCATTACGCAAATACCCGTCTGCGCCGTGAGGCCGCTCGCTGCCGCCCGGCGCAGATCGTCCTCGGCCATGGCGAACGCCGCGCCGATAGCCGCCATGCACAGTCCGATCGGCGCAAGGACCGGCTCCGCCGGAAATAGCCGCGCCAGTGCGTAAACGCCGAGCATGGTCGTGAACACGCTGAGCGCCGCGCCGCCGACGGGCGAGGCATGAGCGATGGCGTCCTTGATCCACACATGCGCCAGCGGCGCGCCGGCGCGCAGCAGCAATGCTGCGAAAATGAAGGCGCCGCCGATCGTGCCGAGGTCGAGGCGCGCAAGAATTGAACTCGCGGCGCCTGCTGAGATCTGGAACGCCACGCCGACCAGAAAGAGCAAGCCCTCCAACCCAAACCAAATCAGCATGCGCGCGCCGCTCGGAGAGGAATTCGGCAAGGGCGATGCAAATACGATCCAGGCAGCGGCGATGCCTGACAGCGAAGCGGCCCCGACGAAGCTGATCAAATCGCCGACGAAGAGCGCCGAAACCGCGCCGCCCGCGAGCAGCAGGATCGCTGCGTCTTCGGCGCGGTTGCGCCGCGCACCGCTCGCCGTGCCGATGATGATCAGGCCCAGCAGCATGGCGATGCCGAAGATGCGGTTGAGCGCGTCCAGATCGAGCGCCACGACGGGCAGGCCCATCTGGTCCCCGGAGATCGCTGCGCCGAACTCGCGGTCGAGCATCAGCCACAGCGCCGCGGCCGCCGCAGCGACGATCAGTCCCGGCCGCACAACGCGTGGTGCGGCGAACGCCGCCAGCGCCGCAAGGATGCAAACGAAGCCGGGATTAAGCGGAATCTCGAACACCGCTCCCTCCTTCCTCCTTGATCGGGCGCCCGAGCGTGAACCGCAGCGCAAAGCCGATGATCGCCGCGCCCGCCGCGACAGCAACACCGAGCACGGCGCGCCCGCCGGGCGCCGCCAGAATGCTGGCGCTTCCGTTGCTCAGCACGAGCAGGTCGATAAGCACGCCCGCCGTCGCCACCCCGAAGAAGCAAACGAACAACACGCCCGCGATACCGCGCGGCTTGGGTGGCGCAGGCTTGATCATGGCGGCGTCCACACCGGTGAAAGAAAACGCGCGAGGGGATCGGCGAGCACAAGCAGCGAAAGCGTCGCCGCGGCGCTGAGGATCACCGGCGCGACCAGGAGGATCGACGCGCCGTCCGGGCGCTTGAAAGCGTCGGCTGGCGCGCGTCCGGCAAATGCGTTGGCGGCAAGTGGGCCCAGATGGGCGAACGTCAGCACGGCGGCAACGCCCACCAGCGCGCCCGCCCACGTCAAACCCGAACTCGCGGACGCCGTGATCAGCCATAGACGCGACCACCAGCCGGAGAATGGCGGCATGCCGATCATACTGGCCGAGGCGAGCGCAAAGCCTGCGAATGTCCATGACATCACGCGCCCAAGCCCGGCGAAATCGACGACATTGGTCCGTCCGGTAATGACGCTGACCGTGCCGGTCGCCATCATGAGCGTCGTCGCGGCGCAGGAGGTCGCCACGATCTGCAGCATCGCGGCAAACAGGCCCGCCGGCAGCGCCAGCAAGCCGCCGAGCACAACCGCCAGCGCCTGCGCCATGCACGAATACGCCAACCGCTCGCGCAAGTCCTGGCGCGAAAGCGCGATCAGCGCCGCCACGCACATGCCCACGCAGGCGAGCGCCAGCAGCGCAATCGCCGAGACGCGCGCGGTCGCAAGCACCGGTCCGAAGACGTAGGCCAGCACCTTCAGCAACGCCAGGCCGCCAATGGGCAGCACGGCAAGCGCCTGCACGACTACCAATGTTGGATAAGGCGCGCGTGTCGTCATCGTCAGCCAGCGATGCATCGGCGGCATTGCCGCCATGGCCAGGCCGAACACGAAGAGCGCCAGCAGCACGTTCGCGCCCGCGACGCCCACGCGGCCGGCCAGCACGCCGCCCGGCTGGAAGTCGAGCGCGCCCGCGAGCGCATAGACGCCGATCATCGCCGGAAGCAGCAGCACGATCGACGATGCGAGCAGAGTCGCGAGAAACGTGCGGCCCGCGGCGCGCGCCTCGTCGTCGCCGCGGTGTGCCACCAGCGGAAACGCCGCGAGGATCAACGCCTGATACGCTATGAACAAACTGAAGAGATTGGCCGAGAACGCCACGGCGAGCGCGGCGGCTGTCGCCAGAGCGATGAAGGCCATCAGCCGCGCCGGCGCTTTCTCGCCGGAGGCGCGCACCACTCCGGCAGCGTGCACCGCATGAAGAAAGCCAAGCCCGGTGAGGACTACGGCGGCCAGTGCGCCCAACGGCTCGTTGGTGAAGCCGAGATCGACGTTAGGGAGCGGCCGCGCAAGCACGATGCGTGCGGCCTGGCCGTGCGCTGTCGCGTCGAACACCAGCACGGCAAACACCGCCGCCGCGAAGGCGAAGCCGATGTTCACGAAGTCGCGCAAGCCGGGCGGCCGCGCGAAAACAAGCACGCAAAGCGCGTGCGCCAGCGGCGTTGCAAGCAGCGCGATGAGGGCGAATTCGCCGCTCATGGCGCGCCGTCAAACATATGCGCCGCCGCGCGCGCCGACGCTTGCAGCAGCACGGAAGGTTCGACGCCCAGTGCAATCGCGAACGTGGCCGCCGCCAGCGTCGGCGCAATCAGAATCCGCCAGGGATCCTTGTTGGTCTCCGTGACCGCCGCGGCGTGCCGGAAATAGA
>DASPMA010000076.1:0-6084 GCA_035627335.1 Binatia bacterium | reverse complement strand
GCGATTGATGTCGTAGGCGAGCTGCGGTGAAAACGCGTTGCGCAGGCGCTGACCGAGCGCGTCCACGGACGGCAGCGAGATCATGTAAGTGGGCGTGCGCTGGAGCATGGTGACGTGCGCGGCCTTGTCGGTCATCGACGGCACGAGGGTCACGGCGGTCGCGCCTGAGCCGATGACAACGACGCGCTTGCCGGAATAGTCGAGATCCTCGGGCCAAAGCTGCGGCTGGATGATCTGGCCCTTGAAGCGGTCCATGCCTTTGAAGTCAGGCATGTAGCCGTGCTCGTATTTGTAATAGCCGGCGCACATGAGGACGTAATTCGCGGTGAAGCGCTTGGTCGCGCCTGCGTGTTCGGCTTCGACTGTCCAGCGCGCGGCAGAAGAATCCCAGGAGCAGCGCACGACGCGGTGCTTGAAACGGATGTGCTGACGGATGCCGTATTCGTCGGCAGTTTCGTTCACGTACTTCCAGATGGCGGGCCCGTCGGCGATGGCCTTCTGGTCGGTCCACGGTTTGAAGGCGTAGCCCAGCGTGTACATGTCGCTGTCCGAGCGAATGCCGGGATAGCGGAAGAGATCCCAGGTGCCGCCGATCGCGTCGCGGTTCTCGAGGATGACGTAGCTCTTGCCGGGGCAGCGGTGCTGCAGGTGATAGCCAGCGCCCACGCCGGAGAGGCCCGCGCCCACGATTAGCACGTCGAAATGTTCGGTCTGCAACTCGCCGTCCTTTGCCATGCGCGCATTGTGGCGGGTGGCGCGCACGGGGCAAGGCCTGACGCCAGGGTATCGGCTGGACGGCGCAGCGGCGAACCGAAAGGGCCGCGGCGGCGTTCCCTCATGGCTGTGCGCCCGACCATCACCGCCGTCATCCCGCTCTACAATAAGGGTCCCCACATCGAGCGGGCGATCCAGACTGCGCTGGAGCAGACCGATCCGCCGGATGAAATTATCGTCGTCGACGATGCTTCCGCGGACGATGGGCCGGCGCGGGTGCGGCGGTTTGGCGATTCTGTGCGCCTGCTCCATCGCGCCGAGCCAGGGCCCGGCGGGTACGCGGCGCGCAACTTGGCGATCGAAGCGGCGAGGTGCGAGTGGATCGCTTTTCTAGACGCCGATGACGCTTGGCAGCCGGAGTATTTGCGCACGATCCGCGGCGTGATCGCGGAGGCGCCGGAGGTTGGCGCCGTTTTCACCTCGCGCATGATCATCCGCAGCGACGGGACGTCGTTCGTCCAGACGGCGCTCGATGATGGCGAGACGACGGGCGTGTTGGACTTCGCCGGCTTCCTGCGGCTGTGGATGAGTTTGCGCCGCTCGCCGATGTGGACGTCGGCCGTCGCAGCGCGGCGCGAGGCGCTGATCGAGGCGGGGATGTTTCCGGCGGGACGTTGCTCGCGGGGCGGCGACAAGGATACATGGCTGCGCCTGGCCCGTGCGGCGCCGGTGATCGGCTCGTCGTTCGTGGGCGCGACCTATTACAACGATGCGGTGAACCAGGTGACGCGGCGCGCGTCGCTCAATGTGCGCCCGTACGTGTGTGGGACCATCGCGGAGTGGATCTCGACGGCGCCTCCCGAAGAGCGCGCGCTGCTCCGGCGGCTCTATAATCGCGAAGCCAGCCTCTATGCGAAGTGGCAATTCGGGAAGGAGCGCCTGTCGCGGGATGTCTATCGCGGGTTCTACGTCATGGACAATCCGGTCACGTATCTGGCGCTGACGGCTGCATCGGCGGCGCCGTTGCCGCTGCAGCGCGCAGTCCGGCGCCTGATCCCGCGGCATCCGTTCTAGCGCTGGCAGGCGCCCTCCGCGCGAGGCGGTCAAACAGGACGAGCAAGCTGGACAGGTGGCGTTCAGACGCGTGGAATCGCAACGCTGTTTGGCGCGCGCCGCGCGCCAAATGCGCGCGGAGCGTGGCATCGTCGGCAAGACGAGCGATTTGGGCTGCGAGCGCCTGGGGGTCGCCAACGGGAAAGAGCAAACTGTCGGCGCCGTGGGTCAGCGATGAAGCGAGCGAGCCGATGTCCGAGGCGATGACGGGCGTGCCGCTGGCGAGGCTTTCCAGGAGCGCGTTCGGCAAGTTCTCGAACCAAAGCGCAGGGACCACCGTACACAGCGCATGCCGATAAAGCGACGGCAGCGCGTCGGGATCGACATGGCCTTCGAATATGACTTGCCCGCTGAGATGCGCCGCCGCCACCTGGCGCTTCAGCGTCTCGACGTAGCGAGGGTCCTGCCCAGTCCCGGCGATCTTGAGGCGGACTTGGCGGCCTTGCACGTTCAGGAGACGCAACGCCTCGATAAGGACGTGCGCGCCCTTCACATGGTGGAGGCGGCCGCAGAAGAGGATGTGACCGTCGTGAGGTTCGCCTGATGGCGCAAAGCGCTCTGTGTCGACGAAGGTGGGAATGCAAGTGAGGCGGTTCGCGGGAAAGCCGGCGCGCTGCATGGTCTCCAGCATGAAGTCGTTGGTGACAACAAACTGATCGACCAGATCGAAATAGCCGCGTGCGCGCTGCCAGGACATGGCGAGCGCGTGCACCGCGGAGACGGCGCGGCTGCCTTCGACGCAGCCGTGCAGAACGCTGGGCATGAGCGCGCCGCTCTGACAGGCCGTGCACGGCTTGCTGTCGCGCAAGCAATAAGTTTGCGCGCAGAACATGCCGTAGTCAGAGAGGCGCACGACGATGGGCACGCCGGCGCGCTTGAGGCCGACCAGCAGAGACGGCGAGAGCTTACGCAAATAGAGGAGCACGTACGCAATGTCGGGCTGCGTTTCGCGCGCCATGCGTTCGGCCGCTTGCTCGACCTCCTTTGAATAGAACAGGCGCGAAAAACTGGCGCCAAGCGCTTTGGGCGAGTCGCGGTACTCGCTGAAATAGAGCCGCTCTTGCGCGTCGATGGGCGAGACGAAGTAGCGCTCGTAGCGCGTCGGCGCGTTATGGCGGTGGCGCATGGCGAAGGGCATGACGTCGTGGCCGCGCGCTTCGAGTTCTGCGCTGATGTTGAAGAGGTAGCGTTCGGCCCCGCTGGCTTCGACATAGCGATGATTGGCGATGAGCACCCTCATCGCACGCTCGCCGCCCTGGCCATGATGAGATGAGCCAAACTGCGCCCCGGCTTTGCCTTACCGGACTGAAAACTGACCCTGGGCGGCGCCGGTTCCTCTGTCGGGCCGAACCGATCCCGTGCGGCGGCGAACGCACTTTCCCCGCATTGGACCCGCCCTTAGAACCGGCGCGATGATTATCGCCGTCGATGGACCGACCGCCTCGGGCAAAGGCACGATCGCCGCTGGGCTGGCCAAGCATTATGGGCTGAAGCGGCTGGACACCGGCTCGCTCTACCGCGCCGTGGGATTGGCCGTGCTGGATACGGGCGGCGATCCGGCCGACGAGCGCGCGGCTGTCGCGGCGGCTGAGGCGCTCAATCTTGGAGCGATCGACGAGCACCGGATTCGATCGAGTTCGGCGGGGCTGGCGGCGTCCAAAGTGGCGGCGATCTCCGCGGTGCGTGCGGAACTCCGCAAGGCGCAGCGCGCGTTTGCGGCCGATCCTAAGGGCGCTGTGCTGGATGGGCGCGATATCGGCACGGTGATCTGCCCGGACGCCGAGGTGAAACTGTTCATCACGGCCGATCTGGCCGTGCGCGCGCAGCGCCGGCACGCGGAACTGACGGCGCGCGGCGAGACGATCAGCTTGGCGGAGCTGCAAGCGCAGATCGCGGAACGCGATCGGCGCGACATGGAGCGGAAGGACTCGCCGCTGGTGAAGGCGGCGGATGCGCATGAGCTGGATACGACGACGTTGAATGTTGCTGAGGCGGTCGCGGCGGCGGTGGCGCTTGTGGAGAAAGTGCGCGCGTGACGCGCGGCACGCGCGACCTGTCCTAACCGTTGCTACATCTGCGGCAAGGGAGGTTCGTATGACGATCGCCCATCGCGCACTCGGCGCGCTTTGCTCGGCAGCAGCCATCTGCATCGCCGCCGGCGCGCCAGCACAGGCGCAGCAGCGCAACTCGATCCTGGAGCGCTATTCTTCGCAAGCGACGTTTGAGAGCGCGTACGCTGCGCTTGGCGCGAACCATTATCGCGTCGTCGACATCAATTTTTGCTATGACCCTGCGCCGACGCGCTGGTGGGTGGTTGTGTATCAGCGCGATCCGGCGTTCACGCCGGATGGGACGAATGCGCTGGTTTGGACGCAGCCGAACTTGTCTTCGCTTCGGACGAATATGCTCGCGTTAGAGGCGGGCGAGATGAAGATCGACGATTTCGATGCGAATTCGGCGTTGCTCGGGCGCCGCGATCCGCCGTTTGTAGCGCTGCAGAATGTGGGGCCGGGACGGCAGGAGTTTATTGCGGAGTTTCAGCTGCCGCTCTTTCTGGCGCAGATTGGCGAGCGTCCCGGCTTCGCGCTTGTCGATGTGGAAATCTACCCCTTCGAGCAAGGCCCGCACTATTTCGGGCTGCTGCGCGAAGGCGCGCCCCAAGCAAATCTCTACCGCGAAACCTCATGGGCGGCGCTGGAGGCGCGGCGCGTGGCGATCGCGGCAGATGGCTGGCGGCTGCGCAACGTCGCGGCGCGCGAGGGCGAGTACTGGGGCCTGTTCAATCGCGAAGACGGTCCGCAGACGGCGGGTATGTTCGACGATTGGAGCGCGCTGCGCGAGCGCTTCGCGGAAGTCGACAACAATGGCGCCGGCACGATGCGGCTGGATGATGTTGATTGCTTCAATTCAGCCGGGGCGCAACGGTACGTAGGCGTGTGGAGCGTCATTCCCGGGCGGGTGCGCCCGCATCCCGAAGCCGGCCCCCGCCCCGCGCCGCCTCCACGGCCGCGGGCGCCGCGCCGGCCGCGGACACCGCCGGTTGACCGCGATCCGGGGTGATTTTGGGGTCTGCCGTCCCTTGCTGCCGGCTGCCGCGCTCCTTATAGAAGCGCCCGGAGGCCGTCTTGCCAGCATAGCTTGGCGGCGTTTGAGCGACCTGAGGCTTCGCCCCAGGCGCTTTTGCGTTTTCGGCGGCCTTTAAAGACCTAAACCGGACGGTCCCATGGTGGGGCCGAGACCGCCGGAGCCAACCGGTCGGCCCGTACTTGTTGGAGTTTGAACACGCATGGCTGCATCAGCCCAGAATTCTCTCACCCCTTCCCGCGACGATTTCGCTGCATTGCTGGACGAAAGCCTCGGCAAGCGCGGCATGGTCGAAGGCCGTGTCATCCCGGCCACCGTCGTCGCCATCGAACACGACTTCGTCGTTGTCGACATTGGCCTCAAGACTGAAGGCCGCATTCCTCTCCGCGAATTCCTTGTCGATGACGGCGCGGGCCAACCGAAGGCCGGCGACATCGTCGAAGTCTATCTCGACCGCATCGAGAACGCGCTGGGCGACGCCGTCGTCAGCCGCGAGAAGGCGCGCCGCGAAGAAGCCTGGACGCGTCTGGAAAAGTCCTTTGCTGCGCAAGAAGCCGTCAATGGCGCACTCGTTGGGCGCGTGAAGGGCGGCTTTACGGTCGATCTCGGTGGCGCCAATGCGTTCCTGCCGGGCTCGCAAGTGGACATTCGTCCGGTTCGCGACGTCGGCCCGCTGATGAACATCGTGCAGCCGTTCGCGATCCTGAAAATGGACCGCCAGCGCGGCAACATCGTCGTCTCGCGCCGCGCCGTGCTCGAAGAAAGCCGCGCGTCCGAGCGCGCGGAAATCGTCGGCCAGCTGCAGGAAGGCGAAGTGCGCGAAGGCGTGGTCAAGAACATCACCGATTACGGCGCGTTCGTGGATCTCGGCGGCATCGACGGCCTCTTGCACGTCACCGACATGAGCTGGAAGCGCGTCTCGCACCCGAGCCAAGTGCTGAACGTGGGCGACACGGTGAAGGTGCAGATCGTCAAGATCAATCCGGACACCCAGCGCATCAGCCTTGGCATGAAGCAGCTAATGAGCGATCCGTGGGATGGCGTGAACGCGAAGTACCCGGTGAACGGCAAGTTCACGGGTCGCGTGCCGAACATCACCGACTACGGCGCGTTCGTCGAGCTGGAGCCGGGCGTCGAAGGCCTCGTCCACGTCTCCGAAATGAGCTGGACCAA
>DASPMA010000075.1:0-10844 GCA_035627335.1 Binatia bacterium | reverse complement strand
CCCTTGGCCCTCTTTGGGGCCCTCTTTTCGCGGAGCACGACGCGAGCGCGATGGCGCGCGCGCGCCCTTTTTGGTAGAGAGGATGGCGATGCTCTCGCTGAAACCCAAACCGCGCGCCGCAACGCCGCCGGCCAAACGCTGGCGCAATTACTATCGCGTCTATCGCATCATGAATCTCTTCCCGCTCGGTCCGCTCTTTCCAGGCATCCATGCCGGTCCGAGCGTCTTTATCTCCAAAGAGATTGCCGAGACGCACGCCCTCCATTTTCTTGCCGACCTCAATCCGCCGGGCAGCATCTGGATGGAGCACGCCGGCGCCTATCCCGAAGGCGAGCGAGCGAACTAGTTCCGCTTGCCCGCGAACCTGCCTAAGAGAAGCGCATGGGGCCGATCGAGCGCATCCGGCGTGAGATAAAGTTCGTCGCGAAACTCTTCCGCACGCTGATGCGCGTGCGCGGAATCGATCCCGAATCCGACGTGCTGATCTGCGACGATTTCGAAGCCGCTGTGGACAAGTACGAAAGCCACACGGCGCTCATTTTCGAGAACGAACGCCTCACCTATCGCCAACTCGATGCGCTCGCGAACCGCTTCGCGGCTTGGGGATTGGGTCAGGGCCTCAAGCCGGGCGACACCGTCGCTCTGCTGATGCCGAACCGCGCCGAATACGTGCCGGCCTGGATCGGCATGGCCAAAATCGGCGTCGCCACCGCGCTCATCAACAACAACCTGACCGGCGCCGCCCTCGCCCATTCACTGTCGATCTCCAACGCCAATCATGTGCTCACGGACGAGGAAAGCATCCACACTGTCGAAAGCATCAGAGCCGGCTTGCCGAGACCGCTCGCCTATTGGCTGATCGATGGAGACAACGAAGCGCACCAGCGGCTCGATTTGAAAGAACCAAAACTGGCGCCCGAGCGTCCACCCAAGTCGCTCCGCACCGGCCTCAGGTCCAAGGACGTCGCGCTCTACATCTACACGTCCGGCACGACGGGCATGCCGAAAGCCGCAAAGATTACCCACGTCCGCGCCCAGCTCTACATGCGCGGCTTCGCCGGCGCGACCGGCGCCAAAGCCGACGATACGATTTACTGCGCGCTGCCTCTCTATCACGCCACCGGCGGCCTCTGCGGCGTCGGTGCGGCTTTGCTCAACGGCGGCACCGTGGTGTTGCGGCGCAGATTCTCCGTCACGCACTTCTGGGACGACATCGCCGATCACGGCTGCACCATGTTTGTCTATATCGGCGAACTCTGCCGCTATCTAATCAACGCGCCCCCGCACCCCAAAGAACGCGCGCATCGTCTCCGCCTAGCTTTCGGAAACGGCCTCCGACCGGACGTCTGGGGAGAATTCCAGCAACGCTTCGCCATTGATGATATCCTGGAATTCTACGGCTCGACCGAAGGCAATGTGTCGATGTTCAATTTCGACGCCCAGCCCGGCGCGATCGGCCGAGTGCCGAATTATTTGCGCAAACGCTTCACGGTGCGGCTGGTGCGGTTCGATGTCGAAAGCGAACAGCCGGTGAGGGGCGAGGATGGCCTCTGCATCGAAGCCGAACCGAACGAGGTCGGCGAAGCGATTGGCCTAATCGGCGGCGACGCGCGCTCGGAATTCGCCGGCTACGCCGACAAAGCCGCGTCCGAACGCAAAATCCTGCGCAACGTGTTCGAACAAGGCGACGCCTGGTTTCGAACCGGCGACCTGATGCGCAAGGACGAAGACGGCTATTTCTATTTCGTCGACCGCATCGGCGACACCTTCCGCTGGAAGGGCGAAAACGTCTCCACGACCGAGGTCGGCGAGGTCATCGCGCGTTATCCCGGCGTGGCTGAAGCTAATGTTTATGGCGTGAAGGTCGACCACGTCGACGGCCGCGCCGGTATGGCGGCCATAACGCCGGAGCCGCATTTCGAGCTCGGCGGTTTGCGCGCCTATCTTGAACGCGAATTGCCGGCATACGCGCGCCCGCTTTTCATCCGCATCCAGCCGGCGCTCGAGACAACCGGCACCTTCAAGTATCGCAAGCTCGACCTGGTGCGCGAGGGCTTCAATCCCACGGCGATCGAACAGGCCTTATACTTCGATCATCCGACCGAACATGCTTATGCCCCCATCGACCCCGGTCTCTACGCGCAAATTCAAAGCGGCGCGTTCAGGCTCTGATCACTCGAACACCGCGACGATGTTCTGCCCGACCTGTTCGAGACGGCCCGGCCGTCCGTACGCCGTGGACAACGCCTCCGGAGTCAGCGCCTGCAGCGGCGGCCCTTCGGCGATCACATGCCCCTGCTCCAACAACAGGACGCGCTGCGCAACGCGCGCGGCAAGGGCGACGTCATGAGTCGAAAACAAGATCGCGCCATCATTAGCGCGGGCCCGCATGATCTCCGCCACCCCCAAAGCCTGGGCAGGATCGAGCCCAGCCGTCGGCTCGTCCAGCAACAGCAGCGGCGCCTTTTGCGCCAAGGCTCGCGCCAGATGTGCGCGCGCTTTCTCGCCACCTGAGATCTCATCCATACGGCGCTTGCGCAACGGCGTCAGCGCGCACGCCTCAAGCGCATCGTCTACAGCGGCCTGGTCGCGCGCGCCCAAACGGTCGGGCGCCGCTCCGTGCGCATATCGGCCCAGCGAAACGAGCTGCTCGACATGCACCGGCCATATCGCCTGCGGCCGCTGCGGCAGATATGCCGCGCGCAACCCGCGGTCGCGCGCGGAGAGAAGCATGGGATCGGCGCCCATCAAATTCACCGTGCCGAACCCAACCGGCGCAAGCCCCAGCGCTGCACGCAACAATGTAGTCTTGCCCGCGCCGTTGGCGCCAAGCAACGCAACGACTTCGCCCCGCGCGATTGTCAGCGAAACATCGCCCACAACTACGCGCCCGCCCAGCAGAACGCTCGCGCCGGTCAGCTCCAACAACGCGCTCATGCGTCGCCTCCGCGCGATGCAAGGCGCGCCGCGATCAGCGCGAACACAGGCCCGCCGAGCAGGGCCGCGGCGACGCCGAGTTTCAGCTCAGTGTCGGTCGGCAGCAACCGCACCGCGAGATCGGCGCAAACCAGCATTGTCCCGCCCGCGAATGCGCTGGGTATCAGCAGACGCGCCGGATCATGTCCGGAGAGAGAGCGCACTAGATGCGGGGCAGCGACGCCGACAAATCCGATCACGCCGGCGACGGCGGTCGCGCCGCCGGTGCAAGCGGCAGCGCCGAGCACGACAAGCGCGCGCGTGCGCGGCAGGTCTGCGCCGATCGCGGCGGCCGCTTCTTCGCCTAGCGTCAAGGCTTGCAGGCCGCGCGATGCGGCCAAGATGAGAACAGCGCCTGCTGCGAGGAAGCCGCCAACCAAAGCAACATGCTCAAACGAACGGCCTTCGACGGAGCCAAGCGTCCAGTTGACCAGATCCGCAAGCGCTCCAGGATTTGGCGCTAGATTGAGCGCGAGCGCGATCAAACCGCCGGCGAAGCTGGACAGGCCAACGCCAATCAGCACCAAACTCGCGGGTCCGCGTGAAGACCAGCCGAGAGCCGTGACGACGAGCGCCGCGAGAAGCGCAAAGGCGAGCGCCGCAAGTGGCGCGAACAGCGAAAAGCCGAATGCAAAAGCAAGCACCGCGCCGAGCGCCGCAAACCCTGAAAGACCAAGCACGCCGGAATCCGCCAACGGGTTGCGCAGCAAGCCCTGCAGCGCAGCGCCCGACAATCCAAGCGCGGCGCCGACAAGCCAAGCTGTGAGCGCGCGCGGAACACGGATGGCCCATACGATTGTGCGCGTCGCCTCGTCCGTCGCGAATGGATTGCCGATCGGAACGGGGCCGAGCCAAATGCCGAGCGCCAGGGCGGCCAGGCTTACCGCGGCCAGCACCGACGTCGTGCCTCGCGAAGCGCTCATGAGCGCAATGCCGCCGCGAGCATTTCGGCGGCATCGATCGAATACCACGCCTCGCAAGCGATCGCAGCGGTGGGCAGCGTCACTGTTTCCGCGCGCGCGAGCGCACGGCGCACCGCGGGGTGTCGGCCGGGCAACCACGGATTCACGAGCGATCGGCCATGATCGAAGAAACCGAGCGCGATCAGCGCCGGCGGCATCTCAACCAGGCGCTCAAGGGGCATTATCGTCCAGCTCTCGCCTTGATGCGCATTGCGTCCACCGCCCGCTTCGATCACCGACTGCATCATTGTGCCCGACCCAGCAACCGCGCCACCCGCTGAGAGATAGAGCACCGGCGGCCGCGCGCTCGGGGCGGATGCGCGCAAACGCGCAAGGCGCATGTCCAGATCGCGCGCGAGCGAAGCGCCAGCCTCGGCGTGACCAATCACGCGGGCCGCATCGAGCAGGTCTTCGCGCGCAGCGGCAAAGTTCGGCGCATCTCCAACTTGCAAGACGGGCACGCCAAAGCGTGCGTACACCGCTTCGGCGTCCCAGGGACCGCCCCAATTGCGCACAACCAGATCGGGCCGCAGCGCCAGAACTTCTTCTAAAGTGCCTCGCGTCTGGCGGATGCCGCGCGCGCGATCGCGGTAGTACGAGTCGTCGCGCCTCGCGCCACGCGAAACAGCCACGATCTGTTCGCGATCAGCGAGCGCGAGTACGAATTGGTCGGCGCAATAATCGAGCGACACGATGCGGCGCGGCGCGGCCCAAGCGGGCATCGCGACAATCAGCGCCAACGCGCAAACAAGCCAACGCAACACGACCCTCCTCGGTCCCGTCCCGGACCAACAGGCTTCATGTCGGCAGGTCTTCTGGCTTTGCGGGTCATAACTCGCGAGACGTCTTCCCGGATCGCTCCAGTGACCTGTGTCTCCAAGCTCGCCGCTTACAGCTGCGGGCGCAGCCGCGGATTTGCACCGCGTTCCCTTTGATCTCGTATGGAACCGACGGGGCACGTGTACGCGCACTTTGCGCAAGGTTCAACGCTCAGCCTCTCGCCTCGTAAGAGATTTGCCATGAGCCTGCGAAAGCTTTCACGTTGTTTGTCTTGCGAGGATTGACCATTCGTCGGCCAGTCCGTGAAAATGACGCGACTTCTGTGGGGGGATCAGGATGAGCTTGAGTTTGTGGCGCGTGGCGGCGATCGCGGCCGCCCTCGCCTTCAGCACCAGCGCCAACGCACAGACGGCCGGCGTGCCAATGCCGCCGCCGATCGCGGCGCCTCAGGACACCGCGTATCCCGGCGTGATCACGCTGGAGATCGATGCGACCGATGTGCGGCGCGGAATCTTTCACGGCCGGGAGATCGTGCCCATCGCGGGACCGGGTCCGGTCACCCTGCTCTATCCGCAATGGCTGCCCGGCAATCACGCCCCGCGTGGACCGCTGAACCTGTTTGCCGGACTTGAAGTGCGCGCTAACGGTGAGCGCATTCCATGGCGTCGCGATCCGGTGAACATGTACGCCTTTCACGTCGACGCGCCTGCGGGCGCGAGCGCGCTTGAACTCACATTCCAGTTCCTGTCGCCGACGCAGTCCAGCCAAGGCCGCGTGGTGATGACGCCGGCGATGCTCAACCTGCAATGGAATGCGATGTTGCTATATCCTGCGGGCCATTACGCCTCGCGCATCCGTTTCCGGCCAAGCGTGACTTTGCCCGAGGGCTGGGCGTTCGCGACAGCGATGGATGGTGCGGAGACGGCGGGCCAGACGACGCGCTTTGCGGAAACGGATCTGGAAACACTGGTCGACTCGCCGATGTTTGCGGGCCGCTACAATCGTGTCGTCGAGCTTGACCGCAGCGGGCGCTCGCGCGTCACGCTGAACATTTTCGCGGAGCGTCCCGATCAGCTGGAGGCAACTGAAGAGCAGATCAGGCCGCATCGCAATCTGGTAACGCAGGCCGACCGCCTCTTTGGGTCGCGCCACTACGATCACTACGACTTCCTGTTCGCGCTGGGCGAGCGCATGGGCGGCATCGGGCTCGAGCACCATCGCTCGAGCGAAAACAAGCTCGGCGGCGGTTACTTCACTGACTGGGACAGCGCGGCGGACGATCGCGATCTGCTGCCGCATGAATATGCGCATTCATGGATCGGCAAATTCCGACGGCCGGCCGATCTGTGGACGCCCGGCTATGATGTGCCCATGCGGGGCGCCTTGCTTTGGGCGTACGAAGGGTCGGACCAGTACTGGGGCCATGTGCTGACGGCGCGGTCCGGGCTGTGGAGCCGCGAACAAGCGCTGGACGCGTTGGCGCTCACGGCCGCGACGTACGAGAATCGCCTCGGCCGCGAGTGGCGTTCAGTGACCGACACCGGCAGCGATCCAACCATCGCATCGCGCCGGCCGACGCCGTGGGTAAGCTGGTCGCGCAGCGAAGACTATTATTCCGAGGGGCTGTTGGTTTGGCTAGATGCGGACACGTTGATCCGCGAGCACACCGGCAACCGCCGCTCGCTCGACGATTTCGCGCGCCGCTTCTATGGCGCAGGGCGCGACGGCGATTGGCGCGTCTACACATTCACATTCGACGATGTGGTCGCAAATCTGAACGCGGCGATGCCATACGATTGGGCGACGTTCCTGCGCGATCGCTTCGAAGCACAAGGCACGGAGCCGCCTCTGGATGGCATTAGGCGCGGCGGCTACCGCCTCGTTTATACCGACGAGCGCAGTGACTATCAGCGCAACGCGGAAAGCCACGGCAAAACAGCGAGCTTCGCTTACTCAATTGGGATTGTTTTCGGCGACGGCAACACGGTGACCCAGGTGCAATGGGACAGCCCCGCGTTCAACGCCGGCATCGCCAACGGCTCGCAGATCATCGCGGTAAATGGCCAGACCTACAGCGCCGAGGTGATGCGCCGTGCGATCACGGCGGCGGCGGACAGCGCCGAGCCGATCGAACTGATCGTGAAGTCGGGAGACGAGTACCGGACCGTACCGATCGATTATCACGGCGGGCTGCGCTATCCGCACCTGGAGCGCATTCCGGGGACAGCGGACCGGCTGAGTGCGATTTTCCGAGCGCGTTAGCGCTCAGAGAATTTCGCGCACTGTTTCTTTCGGCCGCGCGAGCCGCGCGCCTTTCGGCGTGACGACGATCGGACGTTCGACAAGCACAGGGTGCTCAATCATAGCGTCGAGGATTTTCGCATCGCTCACTTTGGCGTCAAGCAGGCCCAGTTGCTCCGCCTCCCTCGCCTTGGTGCGCAACGCCTGGCGTGGCGTGAGGCCAGCGGCGGCGAACAGCTCTTTCAGCTGCGGCTTGGTCCAACCGGTCTTGAGATACTCGACCACTTCCGGCTTGCGGCCAGTTGCCTCGATCATCTCCAGCACCTGCTTCGACGTGGAGCATTTCGGGTTGTGGTAGATTGTGACAGGAAACGCCTTCGCCATCACCCATCCTCGCCCTCTTCGTCCATCGGGAAGAACATGAAGCCGTCATTGATATCGATTGGCTCGGCGACTTGTTCAACCTCCTCGAACACGATGCGCGGCTGGAAATCGTAGCCCGGCGGTGGTTGCAGGTCTTCGTCTTCGAACAACTGCTCGGAGGCGATGGCTTCGGCTTCGCCCGCGGTTTCGGCCTCTATGTAGCGCGTGGTGTAGAAGCCCACGACCTCGACGCTGCCGTCGAGGATCACGGGAAAGTCTTCACCGCACGCGAACAGACGAAACCACGCCATCTGACCACTCTGCGCAATTATACACGCCACGTCGAGGTCGCGCAGGTCAGGTAGTGTTAGAGCGCAGTGCGATTAGTCAACTCCAGGTCTCGGCGATAGTACGCGCTACCGCGGCATGAGCCGCATCGCGCACGGTATCGTCTGCGTCAGGCGCCAACACAAAGCACGCCACCAGAATTGGCGCGCCGCTCGGGGGCCAAAGGATGGCGACATCGTTGGCGGCGCCCTGCGCGCTGGTGCCGGTCTTGTGGCCGATGCGCCAGCCCGCCGGTAGCCCCGCGCGCAGGCGATGCATGCCGGTGGTCGTCTGTTCGAGCCAGCCGATCAACCGTTGGCGCGAGCCGTCGTTGAGCGCGGAATCGGTGAGCAGCAGCCGCTGCATCGTCGCCGCCATGGCGGCTGCGGTGGTGGTGTCGCGCTCGTCGCCAGCGGCGACTTGGTTGAGCTCGGGCTCGGTGCGGTCGAAGCGCGTGATGTTATCGCCATGCGCTTGCGTAAAGTCGCCAAGCGCGGCTGGGCCGCCGACCTGCGCGAACAGGAGATTGGCGGCCGCGTTGTCGCTCTGCGAAACCGTCGCGGCGCACATTTCCTCGATCGTCATCCAGCCGCGCGCGACATTCGCCTGCGCGACCGGCGAGTTTCCAAGCAAATCGGCGGCCGTATAGGGAACTTGCGCGTCGAGCCGCAGCGCGCCCTCCTGCACCTTGCTCAGGACGAAGGCCGCGAGGATCCACTTGAACGTGGAGCACATGGGAAAGCGATCGTCGGCACGATGCCTAAGCCAAGCGCCGTCGGCCGTGTTGAGCACGGCCACCCCCAGCGTGCCGCCTTGCAGCGTCTGCTCGATGGCTGCGAAGCGCGGGTCGTCCGGCGGCGGCGCGGCTGGCGCCGCGACAGTCGTCGGCGCGCTAGGCTGGCAGGCGGCGAGAGCTAATGCGGAAAGAAGCGTGGTGCGGCGGGTGAGCATGAGTGTCATGCGCGCGAATCTAATGCGCGTCGCGCGTTAACGCAGGCGAGATTATCTAGGGACAGCCCCAAACGAAGCTTCGGTTAATCCTTCGCGCGCTCGACGTACGAACCGTCTTCCGTCGACACAACGATGCGCGTGCCCGCCTCGATGTGCGGGGGCACCATGGTGCGCACGCCGATGTCGAGCATGGCCGGCTTGTAGGACGAGGACGCGGTCTGCCCCTTCACCACCGGCTCGGTGCTTTCGATGGTGGCGGTGATGCGCGGCGGCAGCTCGATGGAGAGTGCTTGGCCCTCGTACATGGTGAGGTCGACAACCATTTCCGGCTGCAGGTAAGCGACTTGGTCGCCGACCATGTCCTTGGTGATGTGCACCTGGTCGTAGGTGGTCGGGTTCATGAAGACGAGGCCGGCGTCGCCGTCGTCATAGAGGTAGGTGTGCTTGACCTGCTCGACGAACGCCTTCTCGAGCGCATCGGTGGTCTTGAACACGGCGGTGGTCTTCACGCCGTCGACGATGCGGCGCATGACGATGGTGGTGGTGGGCGTGCCCTTGCCTGGCCGGAAGGTTTCATGGCTCATCACCACGTAGAGCTTGCCGTCCTCGTGCTCCAAAACGTTGCCTTTGCGCACGTCGCTGGCGATGACCTTGACCACGTAAACCTCGCTTCGGCGGCCGGGGGCGCCCGGCGGCCCTGAAATACCCGAAAGGACCGGAATTGGGCGTTTCTCTAGCCAGATTTGCTGCGCGGGGAAAGCGGGCCAACCGCATAGGAGCTGCGCCATGACGCCCTCCCCCTGGTGGGATCGCGCGCGCCACGCGGACCGGCGCGTGTTCCTTGCCGGCCGGGCCAAGATTACGCGCGCGGTGCGGGCTTGGTTCGAGGCGGAGGGATTCGTTGAGGTCGAGCCAACGGCGCTGGCGCCATCGCCGGGCGCGGAGGTGCATGTCGATGCGTTCGAAAGCGCCGGGCGATATTTGCACACCAGCCCCGAGTTCGCGATGAAGAAGCTGCTCGCGGCGGGCGAGGAGAAGATTTTCTATCTCGGCAAATGCTGGCGGCGTGGTGAGACGGGGCGGTTGCACGCAGAAGAATTCACGATGCTGGAATGGTATCGCACGGGTGCGCCGTACAGCCATGTGATGGATGATTGCGTGACGCTGGCGCGGTTGGCGGCGCGGGAGACGGGGGCCGATGCTTTTCGGTGGAAGGAGCGCGCTTGCGATCCGTTTGCGAAGCCGCAACAGATCACGGTGCGCGAAGCGACGGCGCAGTATCTCCTCCTCTCCCTTGCGGAGAAGGGGTCGGGGGATGAGGGGCGACCCGACGCGCGCGCCGTTGAAGAACCTGCGGCAGCTCATCCTGAGGCAGCGCGGCAGCCGGACGCCCCTCACCCCCTAACCCCCTCTCCGCGAGGGAGAGGGGGTGACGCGCACGACGACTTCAGCAAGGCGATTGTGCAGATTGAGCCGCAGCTTGGCTCGCCAAGGCTCACGCTGCTCACCGAATATCCGATCAGCGAAGCCGCGCTGGCGCGACGGTGCGCGCACGATACGAGCGTGGCGGAGCGGTTTGAGATGTATGCGTGCGGCGTGGAGCTGGCCAACGGGTTTGGCGAGCTGATCGATCCGGTGGAGCAGCGCGCGCGGTTGATCGAGGCGATGAATGAGAAGGAAAAGCGCTATGGGAAGCGCTGGCCGATCGACGAGGATTTTCTGGCTGCGCTCGCGCACATGCCGCCGGCGAGTGGGGTTGCGCTTGGGTTTGACCGGCTAGTGATGCTGGCGACGGGCGCGCGGCACATCAACGACGTGCTGTGGACGCCGTAGCTACTAGCGCCAATGTTGCGGCTAACAACCGACGCCGCCGCGTGGGCGTTGCACCGACACAGGCTCCAAGGGCTCGTCACCGGATCGTGGAATGAAGTAGCTGTATCCTCGCTGATTGCGCTCGCGACGGTACAGACGAGTGCATTGACTGCCCAAACAGAGTTGGTCGTCTTCAATTGTATAGAGTTGGGTGCCGGGCCCGCGCGTGCCGCTGATCTGGGCCGAACCGTTCGCGCAGAAGGAATATGACAGACCTCGGCGGTGCAGAACTCCACCGACCAATGTTTCGCGGAGTTCCTCCGTCGTGAGCGCAACCGGCTCTTCAAGGGTGGTGCCGCCGCAGCTGCTTCTTTTTATAAAGTCGATGCGCCTCGCCGGCGCGTCAGGGCTCGCGGGGGATGAGAACTTTCC
>DASPMA010000074.1:0-3664 GCA_035627335.1 Binatia bacterium | reverse complement strand
ATCATCGAGGTGGTCGTTGTCTTGCCGTGCGTGCCGCCGATCGCGACCGTCCATTTGAGGCGCATGATCTCGGCGAGCATCTCGGCGCGCTTAACCACCGGGATGCCGCGCGCGCGCGCTGCTTCGACCTCCGGATTGCCGTTCTTGATCGCCGAGGAAATCACCACGACGCCAGCGTTCGCTGCGTTCTCCGCCTTGTGTCCGATGGAAACCCAGATGCCCTGCCCGCGCAGGCGCTCGATGTTCGGCCCGTCCTTGGCGTCCGAACCGGTCACCTCATAGCCGAACGTCTTCATCACCGAGGCGATGCCGGACATGCCGATGCCGCCGATGCCGACAAAGTGCAGTGAGCCGGTATCGAATGGGATGGCGCGACGGATCATTGGGTCTCCTGCGAGTGATTCTGCGCCGGCGCCGAGTGCGGCGCAAGCGTTGCACGCGGTCTTAGATGACGGGGATGCCAAACTTTTTGGCGCAGCGCTTGAGTTGGCCGTCAAAGGTGCAGAGGCATGCGTTCAATCTGGCCGCAACAGCGATATGCAAGGCGTCAGGCGCACGAAGCGGCAAGTCCAGCCGGCGGATCATCGCGGCACATCCCGCCATGTCCGCAGCCACGATCTCGACGCGAAGCGTCAAGCTCGAGGCCCATCTGTCAAACGCATCGAAAGCAACTTTGGCCTCACGAGCTGTCAAGTCTCGTTCCCGCACCTTCCTCGCGACGGCGGAAGCAAACTCCGCGGCCGTGAAGTCGCTGAGCGCAAAATCGTCATTCAGAGCGGCGACGTGTTGCGGAGCAGATTCTGACAGCGGGTCCACGACGAACAATGGGACGATGACACTCGCGTCCAGGTAGACGCTCACTTCCAGTCCTCGTCCCGCATCCGAGAAACGTACCGCCCCGCATCTTCCTTCGGCATCTTCTTGCCGACCCGAACCTTAGCAAGCCAGTCGATATCCGCCTGAGTCATGCGCCGCGGAACCGGACGCACGGGTTTCATTTCCACGATGGGCTTGCCGTGACGGGTGATGGTGATGCCCTCCCCCCGCTCAGCGCGGTCGATCAGCTCGGAAAGCTTGGCCTTGGCTTCGGCGACGGAATACTCGCTCATGCGGCCATTATAGTCACATGATGGTCATTTTGTCGAGCCCGGGAGACGGCCCGAAGCAAGGCGCGCGAGCGAGCCAGCAGCGGTCGCGGGCCCTGAATGCTCAGGGCGGCGAACAGGGAGGCGAAGCCAAGCACGGCGCCAACCAGCAGCACCGGCTGCGCCGCATGCCATGAAAGGCCGAAAGCCTGCGCGATCGGGAAGACCACTCCGATAAGCGTGAACATCACGATCTGCTTCCAGGCGCGATCGAGCGCAGCGCGGCGGCGTGCGCGGGCGGCGACGCGCGCGAGCACGTCAACACGGAAACCGGGGTCCGGCGTTTTCGGCGCCTCGCCCAAAAGTTCGGCCATGTGGAGATCGTCGGTCATTGGCCCTGCTCCGCCGCGACGCCGAGCGCCGCCTGCAGACGCGCCCGTCCACGCGTTATATGGCTCTTCACGGTGCCGAGCGGCAAGTTCAGCACCTCAGCCGCCTCCTGGTGAGTAAAGTCCTGCCCCAGGCATAGCGCGAGCGCAGCGCGCTGATCCTCAGGCAATTCTTCCATCGCGCGGCGCAAAGCGAGGCGCTGCGCCATGCGCGGATCGGACTGCGTTTCGGTGTCCGAGAGTCCGGCGTACGCATCCTCGCGCGCTTGCCGCCTCGCACCTGCCCGTCGCGCGCGACGCCAATATTGAAAAGCAACGCCGCAGATGAAGGTGCGCAGGCTGGAGCGGCCGTCATAGCGATCCAACACTTCCCAGGCTCGTGCGAACGCATCTTGGCTGAAATCGTCCGCGTCCGCCGCGTTGCCGTCGAGTCGTCGCAGGAAGGCGCGCACCGCGGCCTGGTGTGCGTCGACCAGCCGGCCAAAGGCATGCATGTCGCCCTTGCGCGCGAGCCCGATGAGGCGCTGCTCTTCGCCCCCTTCCATCGCATCACGACTTACGGCCGAAGACAAGGATGAACAGCGCGCCCAACGCCATCACGCCGGTCGCCACGGCGCCGATCAGGAACGCAAACGACCAGTCCTCCGCGCGCACGAAATAATAGCCCGTGCCCAGGCCCGCGGCCAAAGCGGCGAAGACAATGAAGGACCAGGCTCGGCTATGCGAGGATGGCGTGCCGCCGTGTGCGCCGTCCGTCTCTTGCGCCACGAGCTGAAGCAATTCCGGCGGCGGATCCTTGCCTTGATTGACGTAGGTGCGGATCAAATCCATCGCTTTGGTCGACTTCGCATCGTCCTGGAACATGCCCATGGCGGCCAGAAACATCCCGAAAATCGGAAACATCAGCCACCAGAAGTCGCGGAAGAATTCTTCAAACGTCATGGCCGTTGCTCCAGATTGCGGCGGGCGCGTTCGATCACGTCGTCCTCGGCCCGCGCGTCGCGCGCCATGCCCCAGCAGGCCATCACCATCCCGAAGATCGGGAACATCAGCCACCAGAAATCGCGAATGAGTTCGACTTCCATCGCACCCTCCAAGGCGCCAAAGCAGCGCGTTCTGAGCTTAGCCGCCGCCGCGGCGGCTCCTGGATGCACGCGATCGCAGAGAATTAGAGAGCGGCGGATTCGGCCAGATCAGCCAGGGTTCTGGCCGCTTCCGGCTTCGCCGCCGCGCGGGCGGCGGCGGCGCGGACGGCCAGGCCGTGCGGATCGGCCAGCCGGCGTTCGAGGCAAGCGGCCAGAGACGCGGGCTCAAAGTCGTCTTCGGTAAAGAGATCCGCCGCGCCGACGCTGGTCAGGCCCTCGGCGTTGGCGGTCTGGTGGTCGTCCGCTGCGGCTGCGAACG
This sequence comes from Binatia bacterium, assembly GCA_035627335.1. Lineage (GTDB taxonomy): Bacteria > Pseudomonadota > Alphaproteobacteria > Caulobacterales > Aquidulcibacteraceae > Vitreimonas. The sequence goes on along the minus strand of DASPMA010000074.1, from coordinate 786 downwards.
GCACCAGGATGGCGGGGCGGCCCGCCACCTGCAGCTCCGTCACCGACGACGCGCCGGCGCGCGAAATGACCAAATGCGCCGCGCCTAACCGCTGGCCCATGTCTGTGAAAAACGGGGCAACCTCGGCGTTTACCTTCGCCTTCTGATAGACCTTCCTTGCGGCAGCCACCTGCTCCTCGCGCACCTGATGCACGACATCGAGCCGCGCGCGAACCTGCTGCGGCAGGAGCATGATCGCTTCCGGGATGACTTCGCCGAACAGACGAGCGCCTTGGCTGCCGCCGATAATGAGCAGATTTAGTCGCCCGCCGGCGGGCGCCTCCGGATAAGGGCGATCGCGCACCGCAAGGATCGGCAAGCGCACTGGATTGCCGACGACGCGCTTGCGGTCCTGCGCCTTCGGCGGCAGCCGCTCCAGCCGCTCAAAGCCGCACGCGACGACAGACGCGCTCGTCGCCATGGCGCGGTTGACACGGCCGAGCACCGAGTTCTGTTCATGGATTACGATCGGCACGTTGCGCGCGCGCGCCGCCATCAGCGCCGGGAAGGACGGATAGCCGCCAAAGCCCGCCACGAGCGAGGGCGTCAACTGCGTGAAGTGCCGCTTGGCTTCGTTGATGCCCTTCCAGATCTTCAGCGCGTTGGGGATGGCGGTGAAAGGATTTGCAGAAAGCGATGCGGCAGGCACGTCGATGATGCGCTCGGCCGGAAAACCCTCAGCATAGCGGCGCCCGCGCGCGTCCGTCATCAGGACCACGCGCCATCCGCGCCGAAACATCTCTTCGG
>DASPMA010000073.1:0-3567 GCA_035627335.1 Binatia bacterium | reverse complement strand
CGCCCTTCAACATCCTGCAGGCGATTGAGTTTTCGGAGTCGCACATAACGGAAGATGTCTACGCCCCGTTCATTGATGCCGTGCGCGGTCGCATCGGGGCGACGTAGCCTCAAGCCGCCGCCAGCAGCTCCTTTACCCGCCCGACAAGCTGCTCCATCGTCACGGGCTTGCTCATATAGTGCACCGGAAACGCTTCCAGCACGTCGCTAAAGCTCTCCGGCGCGTAGCCGGACAGGAACAGCACCTTAGCGTTGCCGATCATCTCCGGCCCCGCTTCCAGCAGCATTTCCGGCCCCGTCATGATCGGCATCGAGACGTCCGAGATGATGATGTCGAACGCGCCCGGTTTCTGCTCCATGATTTCGAGCGCTTCTTCGCCGTGCTCTGCCTCTTCGACCTCGTAGCCGCACTCTTTGAGATTGCGCACGATCGAGCGGCGCACGGCGGTCTGGTCTTCCACGAACAGGATCTTGCCGCGCCCCGCGACGTCCTTCGGCGGCGGCGCGATCAGCGCGCGCTCTTTTTCGACGATCTCCTGCAGCTCTTCCTGCGTCGGCTGGTACTCCGGCAGGAAAATGCGGAACGTCGTGCCCACGCCGAGCTTGGAGGTGAAGAAGATGTAGCCGCCCGATTGCTTGATGATGCCGTAGCTGGTCGCCAAGCCCAGACCGGTGCCTTTGCCGGCTTCCTTAGTCGAATGGTACGGGCGGAAGATTTTCGCGGCGTGCTCTGGCTTGATGCCCCCGCCGGTATCTTCCACTTCGATCATGACGTACTTGCCGTCCTCGATCGGGTTATGCCCTAGCCCGCGCGCGTATTCGGCCTCCACCACCGACGTGCGCACGATCAGCTTGCCGTCCTTCGGCAGCTGCGCGCCCTTTGGCGTCATCGCATCGCGTGCATTGGTCGCGAGGTTCACCAGCACGCGCTCGAGCTGGGTCTTGTCCACCTTCACAAACGGCAGATCGCGCCCGTGGCGGATTTCGTAATTGATCGACGCGCCCATGATGCGCCGGATCAGCTCCTGGCGCGAGCCGATGAAGTCGCCTACATCGAACACTTCGCGCGCAAACGTCTGCTGGCGCGCATAGGCGCGCAGCATTTCGGAAAGCTCCTTCGCCGTGGTGGCGTGGTCGGAGATTTCCTTCAGCATCGGATAATCGGCGTCGCCCACCGGGTGGCGGCGCAGCAGATACGAGCAGGTCTGCATCACCACGGTGAGCAGGTTGTTGAAGTCGTGCGCCACGCCGGCGGCCAGTTCGCCGATCTCGCGCATCTTCTCCGATTGCGCGAGGCGCGTTTCGAGTTCGCGCTGCTGCGAGACGTTCAGCACATAAACAATCCCGCGCCCATCCGGCGAGCGCGCGAAATGCACGTGCACCGCCGTCGGCGGCGAAGTCGCCAGCATGATCTCGATCGGATCGTTCATCGCCTGGCGCAGACGCTGCGACAGCGCCGCAGGTCCTTCCGACGCATCGAAGAGATCGCAGAACGGCGCAGACGGCGTCGCCCGCCCCTGCGTCATCTCCATCAGCGCCGCATTAGAGTCCAACAATGCCGCCGAAGCCGGGTCGCCGCCGTCGAGCACCGCAATGCCCAGCGGTGCATGGCTGAACACGCCATCGGCGCCTTCCGTGCTCGCACGCACGATCGCGTGCGCGTCCGGCGTCTCGTTTTCCGCGAAGAACACCAGCGCCCGCACCGCGCCGTCGATCTCCTCCGGCGGCATGAACGACAGCGCCGACGCATGCGTCTCCTGCCCGTCGATCCCGCGCAGCGTGATCTTCACGCGCGTCGGCCCGAACCCGCGCCGGTCGCGCCGCAGCAGCTTGCCGGAATCCTCTTTCACGAAATCCTTCACGCGCAGCAGCGAGGGATCGTCGCCCAGCCCCAGCACCGACCGCAGCGCACGGTTCATGTAAATGATGGTCCCGTCGCTCTTCGCCGCGAAAAATCCGACCGGCGCATCGTCCAGGAAAATCTGCCGCGTTTCCTCGCTCGCGCTTGTGCTTTCTCCCGCCGCCAGCTCGCGCAACCGCCACAGCACGTGCCCGCTGGACATCGGCCCAACGCTGGCTTCGTAGCGCGTCAGCTTGCCCGAGAGCGCCGTCGTCGCCGGCAAATCCTCGCGGCGCGATTGGCCGAGCTGCGCGGCCTTCGACAAACGGAACATCGGCGCCGACAGCATCGGGTCGGCGCCGAACAGCCGGCTCAGCATGGGAGGGCGATCGCTGTCGCCGAGAACGCCGGCGGCATCGGCGATACGATGATAAGCTGTGTTGCCAACCAGCGGCGACAACTGCGCGTCCGTGATCAGCGCCGCTTCATCCAGCGCTTCGATCAGCGCAAAATCATTCCGCCCGCTCAGCAGCGACGCCGCCGCCATCGCGCCGCGCTCGGGAAACGCGCCCAGCGCACGCCCCGCGCCGCGCGACATCCAGATGAACAGCACCATGCCCACGGCCGCGACCAGCACAAGCAACACCGCGCCCGCCTGGCCCACGCTTGGCCCCGCCGTGATCGCCACGCCCGCTGCGCAAACGCCAACGGCCGCCGAGACCCAGAACAGGATCTGAAGCGGATCGAGCCGCCCGCCGCTGCGCGGCAGTGGGGTTTCTGCGTGGTCTGTCATTGGCGCGCCTGATGGCCGGCCAATTGAGCCCGATTCGGCTCTCGGAGCACTGTTCCCGGCTGGTTTAAACCCATCCGCCATCGCACTTCTCCGCTACCGATTTCGTCCGCGCTGCCCACGCCGCCGCGCCAGCCGCATGACGAAGCCGATTACCTTCGCCACCGCCTCGTAATGTTCGCGTGGAATGGGCTGATCCACATCCGCCGTCGCGAACAAGGCGCGCGCCAGCGGTGGATCTTCCACAAGCGGAATGTTGTGCTCTTCCGCGACCTCGCGGATGCGTTGCGCCACCGCATCGACGCCCATGGCGACGCAGACCGGCGCCGGCGTCTCGCCCGGCTCATACTTCAGCGCCACCGCATAGTGCGTCGGGTTGGTGATCACGACGCTGGCGGTCGGCACGTTCGCGATCATGCGCTTGCGCGAACGCTCGATGCGGATCTGGCGCAGCTTCGCCTTCACCATCGGATCGCCGTCGCTTTGGCGGAGCTCATCCTTGATCTCGCGCCGGCTCATGCGCATGCGCTTCATGTAGGACTGGCGCGTCGTCACATAATCCACCGCCGCGATCAGCGCCGCCGCGCTCGCCAGCGCCAGCAGCATCGAAACGACGTGGTCCTTGATGAAGGTGAGGAGCGCCGCGGGATCGAGCAGCGCAACGTTTTCCAGTTCGCCGTCCTGCGGCCACAGCACCCAAGCCAGCACCGCGCCGACGAGAGCAAGCTTCGCCAGCGACTTCAAAAACGTCGCCGCCGCCTGTTTGCCAAAGACGCGCTTGAAACCCTCAACCGGGTTCAGCTTGTCCAACTTCGGCGTCAGGCGTTCCCCAGTGAAGGTGGGCTGGTCCTGCACGTAGCGCGACGCAATGCCCGCCACGCTCAGCGCGAGCACAACCAGCGCGAAAATGCCTGCGACCTTCAGCCCAACGCTCGCGA
>DASPMA010000072.1:0-2763 GCA_035627335.1 Binatia bacterium | reverse complement strand
ATGCGGGCGATGTTGGCCTGGCGCAAGCGCAGCCCGCCGAGGCGCTGGCGCCGATTGTGGAGCGCCTGGCGCCGCTGACCAAGGCGCATGCGTTGACTATCGTGCTCGGCGGCAACAATGCGGTGACGCGGCCGTGCGTGCACGCGCTCGATGCGACCCTGCAGCGCGTGGGCGTGCTGACGCTCGATGCGCATTTTGATTTGCGCGACACCGATTGCGGGCTGACCAACGGCAATCCGATCCAGGCGCTGCTGGAGGATGGCTTGCCTGGCGCGCACATCGCGCAGATCGGGCTGCTGCCGTTTGCGAACACGAAGAAGGCGCATGAGAAAGCGAAGGCCGCGGGGATCTATATCGCGACGGCCGCGGCGTGCCGGGCGGAGGGCCTGGCGAATATTGCCGAGAATGCATTGGCGCGGCTCGCGACGCGCTGCGACGTGATCCACGTGGATTTCGATATTGATGTGGTGGAGCGCGCGGCGATGCCCGGCGCGCCGGGCGCGCGGCCCGGCGGCATACCAGTGCAGGATTTCTTCGACGCAACCCGGCACATTTGCTCGCATCCAAAGGTGCGCAGCGTGGATTTGACGGAGTTCGATCCTTCGCTCGATATGGCGAGCATTTCCGCATTAACGGCGGCGCGATGGGTGTGCGAGGTGTTGGCTGGGTTCGTGAGGCGCTGACTCCCCTTCGCCCTTGCGGAGAAGGGCCGGGGGATGAGGGACGAAAACACGAACGCGTTCTGCGCTGAGTTTGCGCCGAGCGATTTGCCTGCAACAGTGCGGCGGCCGAACACCCCCTCACCTCTTAAATCCCCTCTCCCCAAGGGAGAGGGGAAACGCGCTTACCCCGCGAGGAACGTGTTCACTTCCTGCATGAAGCGGTCGAAGGCGTCGATCATGATGAAGTGGTAGCTGTCGTCGATGCGAACGATGCGCTTGTTGGGGAGCGTGGCGTACGACGTTTCCATGTAACCGATATATTGCTCCGGCGTGATCGGCGCGTTCGGCGGGATCACGTAGAGCACTGTCGTCGGCACGGGTATGTTGGCGAGTTCGGGCCGCATATCGGTGACGATGAGTTCATGGAAGGCATTGGCGACGGTCGCGCGATTGCTTTCGCGCGCTTGCTGCACGAGGCCGGGGCGTGCGCTTTCGGTTCTCGTCATGTTGGCGATCATTTGCTCGATCATGCCGCCGGTTGTGCCCGGCGGCGCAGAGAGCATCTGGCCGCGGATCTGATCTGCGACGGGGCGCACGGCGTCCGCGGTTTGGCCGCCGAACATCGCGCCCATGAACGGAAACATGTCGACCACCATCAGCTTGCCGACAGCGTCGGGATGGCGCGCGGCCAGCATCATGCCGATCGTGCCGCCCATCGAATGGCCGATAATGGCGGGATGATCGAGATTGTTCTCGGCAATGTAACGCGCGATTTCCTCGGCTACGGGGGCCGAGACCGGCCCGTCCGCATTGCCGGCCGCGTCCGTGCCGGCAAAGCCGCGCACTTGAACGACGTGCACGCGATGGCTGCTGACCAAGGCGGAAACGGTCGAGTCCCAGACGCTCGAAGACGAAGTGAGCCCGGGAATGAGAATGACATCGCTGCCGCTGCCCTGCGCAGTGACGATTATGCGATCGGACACGAAACCAGGCGGATACCGCGCCGGCTCGTGCTGCGTCTGAGCCGCCGGAGCCGTAGCGCAAGCGGCCAGAAACGCTAGAGAAATCAGAAAACCACGACGCTGCATCAGGAGACTCCAAATCAAATCTGCGATGGCCTTAGACGCCGCTGACTCACTCAGCGGATGCAGGCGGCGCGATTTTGGCGAAAGGCACCAGCATCGGCACACGGCGGCGGTAAGTGCCGTAAGCTTCCTCGCCAAGATCGCGCCTCAAAAAGCGCTCTTCCAGCTTGGCGCGCAGCGAAACGCCGGCGATCAACACAAGTGCGGCCGCGACGGACTCAATGCGGCCGCGTTCGATGGCCGTGGCGATTACGGCGAGCAAGAGTCCCGCGTACACGGGATGGCGCACGATGCCGTAAGGGCCGGTGTCGACGATGCGGTGCTCTTCGGTGGGCGCGGATGTGCTGGACCAGAGCGGGCCGAGATGCAGACGCGCCGTCCAGGTAAACGCGAGGCCGAGCACGACGAGAAGAAACATCGACCAGCCTATGACCGGCGATGTCGTCCATAGAACGCCCCACGCCACCGGCCAATACGACATCAGCAGCATGACGATGGCCGCGAGCGTCAGCACGCGGCTTGGGCTTTCAGCGCCGAGATCGTGGTGCGAGGCGACGCGCGCGCTCCAACCGGCCGCGAGAATCCAGGTGACGAGCCAGATCAGCCACGCACCAATGATGGCGGCGTCGGGCCTCAGCATCAGTCCATCACCAGCACAACTTTGCCCGTAGCCTTGCGGTCCGCGAGCGCGCGGATGGCTTTGCCGCCGTCGCGCAGCGGATAACGCGCGGAGATGCGGGGGCGCACCTTGCCTTCGCTGTACAGCTTGAAGAGATCGCGCACATTGCCCTTGTGCAGCTCAGGTTCGCGCGCAGTCGATGCGCCCCAGAAGACGCCGACTATGGAGGACGATTTCAAGAGCGTCAGATTGAGCGGCGGCGTCGGGATGCCAGCCGGGAAGCCGATGACGAGATAACGCCCATTCCAGTTCATCGCGCGCAGCGCAGGTTCGCAATAGGGGCCGCCAACGGCGTCGTACACGACATCGGCGCCGCCGCCGCACACGCGTTTGAAGT
>DASPMA010000071.1:0-8646 GCA_035627335.1 Binatia bacterium | reverse complement strand
GGCCGGCATCGGCGAGGAAGACGTCGCCATCCGCTTCAAGCGCGCCAACGACGATTACTCCGCCATCCTCGCGCAGGCGCTCTGCGATCGTCTCGCCGAAGCCTTCGCCGAGGCGATGCACGCGAAGGTGCGGCGCGAGCTCTGGGGCTATGCAGCGGATGAGAGGCTCAGCCACGAAGAGCTGATTGAAGAAAAGTACCGCGGCATCCGTCCCGCGCCTGGCTATCCAGCGCAACCTGATCACACCGAAAAGCGCACCATCTTCGACCTGCTCCACGCACGCGACATCGGCATCGACCTCACCGAGAGCATGGCGATGACCCCGCCGTCCTCCGTTTCCGGCCTCTACTTCGCGCATCCGGACGCGGAGTATTTCGGCGTCGGCAAAATCGACCGCGATCAGGTAGGGGATTACGCCCGTCGCAAGGGCTGGGACATCGCCACCGCGCAGCGCTGGCTCGCGCCTATTCTTGCCTACGATCCGCTGCTGTCGAAGGCGAGTTAGAACGGAGCGCGCGGTTTCAGACCCGCTCCTATCCGACGCCGGTATGGGGGTCTGAGGACCCGCGATGCCGGTCTATTCGTCCGCGCCAGCGCAGCGCCCGTCGCAAAAGATGTAGCCCCGCTTTCGCCGAGCCCTTAAGACCGCCCCAACCTTTGGGGGTCCCGATGAGAAGAATGGTCTCGTTCCTGGCCGCGGCCTTGGCGCTCGTGGCATGCGCCACCTCGTCCGCGCCGCAGGCCGGCTCGAGCGGCGCGCTGGAAGTCGCGCCGCTGCAATACACGATGCGCACGCTGCCGAACGGCCTGCGCGTCTATTCGATGCCGGACGCCAACACCGCGAATGTCTCCGTCCAGGTCTGGTACGACGTCGGCTCCGTCGACGACCCTGTCGGCCGCTCGGGCTTCGCGCACCTCTTCGAACACATCATGTTCAAGTCGACGCGCAACATGCCGGAGCAATTCTTCGACCGGCTGACCGAGGACGTCGGCGGCTTCAACAACGCCTCCACCTACGACGACTTCACCAATTACTACGAAGTCGTCCCCGCCAATCACCTGCGCCGCGTGCTGTGGGCCGAAGCCGACCGCATGGGCTCGCTTGTCGTCAATGAAGAGAGCTTCGACTCCGAACGCGACGTCGTGAAGGAAGAGCTGCGCCAGCGCGTGCTTGCATCGCCGTATGGGCGCCTGTTCTACATGTACATCAGCCAAGCCAATTTCATGGTGCACCCGTACGGGCGCCCGGGCATTGGCTCGATCGAGGACCTCGATTCCGCGACCGTCGAAGATGTGCGCGCGTTCCACGCGACCTACTATCGCCCCGACAACGCGGTGCTCGTCGTTGCGGGCAATTTCAACCAGGCCGATCTCGATCGTTATGTCGATGAGTATTTCGCCGACATCGCGCGTCCTGATCGTCCCATTCCGCGCGACTATCCGACCGAGCCGGCCCGCACCGGCCCGCGCGAATTCACCACGTACGCGCCGAACGTGCCGTTGCCGGCCGTGATGATCTCCTATCCGCAGCCTGCGTCCACCAGCCCCGATCTGCCGGCGCTGATGGTGATCGACGCCATCCTGCAGAACGGGGAATCGTCACGCCTCTACCAATCGCTCGTTTATGAGCAGCAGGTCGCGACGGCTGTGTTCAGCAATCTGGAAGCCACGCAGGATCCGGGCGCTTATTCGCTGATCGCCATCCTTTCCGACGGCAAGTCGCCGGATGAAGGTCTGGCCAGCCTCACCGCGCAAGTTGCGCGCATGCGCGATGCGCCGGTGACGCAAGCCGAGCTCGACGAAGCTAAGAACGAGATCGTCACGCAAACCATCCAAGGCCGCGAAACGGCGTATGGTCGTGCGTTCGAACTCGCCGATGCCGTGATCCGCTACGGCGATGCGGCCTACGCCGATCGTCTGCTCGCCGCGATCCAACGCACGACTGCGGCTGACGTTCAGCGCGTGGCGCGCTCGATCCTCAATGACCAGCAGCGCGTCGTGGTGCGCTATCTGCCGGAGCAGGAAGGCGTCACGGGCGACACGATTGTCACTTCGCCGAACATTCAGGCGCGCTCGCTGACCATCGCGCAGTCGGAAATCCCGACCTTCACGCTGGCGCCCGAAGCCCAGCGCGAAGCGCCCCCCGCCGCGGGCACGCCGGTGAATGCGCGCATTCCGGCAACGGTTCAACGCACGCTCGCCAACGGCATGCGCGTCATCGTTGCGCCAAACCGCGCCTTGCCGCTGATCAGCGCCGACCTGCGCGTCGCCACGGGCACGAGCGCCGATCCGCGTGGCCATGCCGGGCTTGCGGGCATGACAGCGGACCTGCTGACGCGCGGCACCACCACGCGCAGCGCGACGCAAATTGCCAGCGCGATCGAGTCTCTCGGGGCGGGCATCGGCTCAGGCTCCACGTCGGATTCGTCCGCCGTTTCGCTGCAAACCCGGAGCGACCGGGTGAACGAAGCCTTCACCGTGTTCGCCGACGTTGCGCGCAACCCGGCCTTCGCTGACGAAGAACTGGAGCGCGCGCGCACGCAAGCGCTCGACGGTCTGCAGGTGGCGCTGAGCCAGCCCGGCTCAATCGCAGGCTTTGCGATGACGCGCGCTATCTACGGCGATGCGCCCTATGGCCAAGTGGCTTCGCCCGTAAGCCTCGGCGCCATCACGCGCGCTGACATGAGCACATTCCATTCCACGTACTGGCGTCCTGACAACGCGGTGCTGGTCATCACTGGCGACGTATCGGCCGAAGAGGGCTTCGCTCTCGCCGAGCGCTTCTTCGGCGATTGGGCGCGTCCGGCTTCCACTTTGCCGGCGCGGCCTGACGCGACGGCGTCGGCGCCTGAAGCGCGCACCATCGTCGTTGACCTGCCCCAGACCGGGCAGGCAGCGGTGACCATGGGGCTCCGTGGCGTGGCCCGCACCGATGCCGATTACTTCCCGCTGCTGGTGGCGAACAACGTCCTCGGCGGAGGCTACTCGGCGCGGCTCAATACCGAGATCCGCATCCGCCGCGGCCTCTCCTACGGGGCCAGTTCCAGCCTCTCGGCTCGCATGGCGCCGGGCCCCATCATCGCGTCTGCCCAAACGCGGAACGACGCTGCTGTGCAGGTCTATGAATTGATGTCCGCAGAGATCGACCGGATCGGCGACCAGGTGGTGCCGGAATCGGAACTCACAGCCCGCAAAGCTGTGCTGATCGGCTCGTTCGGGCGCAGCGTCGAAACCACGGCGGGCCTTGCCGGCCAGATTTCGACGCTCGCGCTTTACGGCCTGCCTCCGGAACGGCTCGGCACATACGTTTCGGACGTGACGGCCGTGACGCCGGAGCAGGCGCGCGCCGCCGCCCAGCGCTACTTCGATCCGGCGCGCGCCGATCTGGTCGTTGTTGGCGATGCCCAGCACTTCTACGACGGGCTGCGCCGGGTGCGCCGCAACGCCGAGCGCATCCCGGCGTCGGACCTCAACCTGGATAGTCCAACCCTTCGCTGATCTCCAATGGCCAGCGTCCCGCCCTCGCGTGACGCTGGCCCGCGACTCAGTTAACGCTAGGAAGCTTGAAGGCCTCGAACATTTTCCGGGTCGTTTCGACCGCGCTAGTGCTTAGCACGCTCTCGTTCGCGGCTGGGGTGGCGGGCGATCTGTCGATGGGTGAGCCGCCGAATCATGGCGTCCGGGTCGTGGTGCGCATTCCGCCCGAACTCCCTGAGGACACGCCGCGCGCCGCCCCGATTGCCTTGCTTTCGACGCCGGCTGCAGAAGCCCGTGAAGAACGGCGGCCTGTTCGAAGACGGATTGCGCACGTCGAAGCCGCGCAAAAGCCCCCGCGCGAACAAGCGCTTGCGGCGACGCCGAAGCGAAATCCCGACTCGTGCCGAAGGCTGGTTAATGGTTGCGGCTTTGCCGCAACACCGTCGCCCTGGGCGCGCAATAGCGCGTGCAACAGCCAAAAAAGCGCCCCGTTCGGAGCGCTCTTGTCCCGCCGCCATGAGCCAATCCAGCGGGCCGAGTCTGATCGGGCGCGGCGCTGCGGCCTTCGCCGCTGCGCTCGCGCTAAGCGCTCCCGGCGTGGCTGCGGCGCAGCAGCGCGGTGACCCGCCTGCGGGTCCGCCGGTGCAGGGGCTCTACCAAGCCTCCGCCGGCGCGACGCGCTATGCCACCCCCGATGGCGCGGTCCGCTTCATCTTCGATCGCTCCGGGGGCCGTGCGGCGCTCGTTCGTTTCGAGGGCGACCCGGAAGTCCACGTGCTGCGACCTGTAATGGCTGCAGGCGGAGGTGAAATCTACCGCACCGAGAACGGCGATGTGATGCTGCGCGTCACCCCGCAAGGCAGCATCACCGTTTACACGCGCGCGATGCGCACTGGCGCACCGGCGTCGGAGGAGGCGCGCGTTGCGCCGCTGACGCCGGAAGCGATCGCCTTTCCCCAAATGCAGCAGCGCTTCCGCCAACTGCAAATTCGCGCGCGCCGCACGGTTGGTCAGAGCGTGACGTTCGTAGTGCCGGCGCAGATGTCGGCCCAAGCCGCCGGCGTCGTCGTGGACGCCGCTGAACGCGCCGCCGAGGGACTAGCCGCCGCACCGATGACGACCGTGCGCCGGGTCACCATCACCATCGGCACATCGCCCCGCGCCGCCGTGCGCGGCGATCAACTGTTCATCCAGGTGGCCCCGCAGCTGGGTTATGCCGGGCGCCCGTCCTCAAACACGATCCGCAATATCGTGACGGGCCAAGTGCAGGGTCCGGAGCAGTGAATTCGGACGGCCGGCGCCTCGTCGGCATTTTTCCACTCGGTACGAGCTTTGCCGGCAAGGACGGGCGGCGGTCCTAGTTAGCCTTTGAAGCTATCCTTCCTTTTGCGCAGATCGGCGAAGGCTTCGACATCGGTGGCGTCCGGTCTCATGATGGAGTGCTTCAGTTGGGGCGCGCGGAGGAACGGATTGGTCTTCAGCTCCGTGGCCAATGTCATCGGCACAGTTGGCTTGCCTTCGGCGCGCAGGCGTTTGACCTCTTCGATGCGCGCTTGCAGATCGCGGTTGACCGGGTCGTAGTAGATCGCGAACTTCGCGTTCGCTTCGGTGTATTCGTGCGCGCAATAGAGCGCGCTTTCCGGCGGCAGTGACGCGATTTTCTGCAGGCTTGTCCACATCTGCTCGGGCGTGCCTTCGAACAGACGTCCACAGCCCATCGAGAACAGCGCATCGCCGACAAAGGCGATTTTCTCGTCATCAAACACGTAAGCGATGTGGCCGAGCGTATGGCCGCCGACTTCGAGCACGCGCGCTTGCGCGCCGCCAAGCTCAATGAGATCGCCTTCGCCGACGACCCGATCCGGCGCTTGACCGATGCGCTCCACCTCCGCCGGACCACTCACGCGTGCGCCCGTGGCCGCCTTAATCGCGGCGTTGCCGCCCGCGTGATCGGGATGCCAGTGCGTGTTCCAGATGTCGGTGATGCGCCAGCCCTTGGCGCTCGCCTGTCGCAAAATCTCCTCGGAGTCCGGCGTGTCGATCGTAGCGGTCGCGCCGCTTGCCGGCTCGTGCGCCAGGAATCCGTAATTGTCCGAAAGACAGGGGAATTGGTGGATTTGAAGCATGTCCTAGCTTAGCCCTTTTGTCGCATGCGCGTCGACGTCCTTGCCTTGCAGCGCTTTTACGCTTCGCCTCTCGGCGAAGCCGCCCGGCGCGCCGCTGCGCGGCGGCTTACCGCGCTGTGGCCACACGCCGATGGCCTGGATGTGCTGGGTCTCGGTTATCCGACGCCATACCTGGGGGCGTTCCGCGGCAGCGCGCGCCGCGCCGTTGCGATGATGCCTGCCGAACAGGGCGCCGAACCGTGGCCGTCCGACGCCGCGATCGTCACGGCGCTCGCAGAAGAAGCACGCCTGCCGTTCATGGACGCGGTGTTCGACCGGGTGTTGATGGTTCACGCACTTGAAGAAGCGGCCGCGCCGCACGCGCTGCTGCGCGAAGTCTGGCGCGTCATGGCGCCGGAGGGGCGTCTTGTCGTGATCGCAGCCAACCGGTGGAGCTTCTGGGCGCAGTCCGGCGCGACTCCGTTTGGCCACGGCCGCCCGTACTCGCGCACACAACTTGCGGCATTGCTCAGCGATTCGATGTTCGAGCCGGTGGCGTCTTCGCGCGCCCTCTATGCGCCCCCTTCCACTTGGACGCCTTTCGTGCGCGCCGCAGACGCATTCGAGTGGGTTGGCGAACTGGTGTGGCCGGCGCAAGGAGGCCTGTTGCTGATGGAGGCCGTAAAGCGCCTCTATGCCACGACTGCACGCTCCGAAGGGCGTGTTCTGCTCGCCAAAGCACCCAAGCGCTCGCGTTCGGACGCACCCCAGCACATGCCTAAGCGCGCGCCTGAGACGGTTGTCGAAGGCTGAAGTCCATTCGTCGATGGCGCAGCGGCGCGTCTTCGCTTTGCCGCTAGGTTCGCGACGATTCCAGTTTCGTGGGGGAAATACCATGCTCGTGACGCGGCGCACTCTGATGGCGGCAAGCGCGGCAGGCGCTGTCTTGACGGCGGCTGGCTGCGGCCAACGCGGCGACGCGGCAGCGGAACTCAACACGCTGCTCGATCGCCTCTCGGCCGACATTCTGCGCGAAGCGCCTGAAGCCGCGTCCAGCCTCGGCGTGACCGAAGAACAAGCCGGCGGGCGTTTCGTCGATCGCATCACCGACTATTCGCGCGAAGGCTTTCGCCGCCAGCGGCAGATCGCCGAGCGCACGGTCGCAGATCTCGAGCGCATCGATCGCAGCCGCCTCGAAGGGCAGAGCGCCGTCACGTACGATGTCGTTTTGACTTCGCTGCGCGATCAGCTTGCCGCAACAGCGTTCGAATTCGGCGGCGGCGCACAGGGTCCGTATGTCGTCACCCAGCTCGGCGGCGCCTATGTGAATTTGCCCGATTTCCTCAGCAGCCGTCACCCGATCACGACGCGCGACGAAACGGAGGCTTATCTCACGCGCCTCTCCGGCTTCGCCCGCGCGCTCGACCAGGAATCGGCAATGATCGCCGAGGACGCAGGCAACGGCATGATCCCGCCGGATTTCGCCATCGACGGCGCGATTAGTCAGCTGAACGGCTTTGCCTCGACAGCGCCGGCGCAAACGGTGCTTGTTACATCACTTCAGCAGCGCATCGGCGAAGTTTCGGAAATCCCGGAAGCGGATCGGGCTGGGTTTGTATCGCGCGCCGAAGCGCTTGTGCGCGATGAGGTGCTGCCAGCTTATCGCCGTCAGATCGATGCACTGCGTGCGATCCGTCCGCGCGCCACGCACGACGCTGGCATCGGCAGCCGTCCGCAAGGCGCGGAAATGTATCCCGCCGCGCTCCGTGCTTACACCACGACCGAGATGAGCGCCGACGAAATCCACAATATGGGCGTGGAGCTCGTTCGCTCCATCAACGCCGAGATGGACGCCATCCTGCGCGCGCAGGGCCTCACGCGTGGTTCAGTCGCCGAACGCGTGCGCGCGCTCGGACAGCGTCCCGACCAGCGCTATCCGAGCACAGACGCCGGCCGTACGCAGCTGCTCGCCGACCTTAACGCGCAGGTGCAAGCGATCCGCGCGCGCATGCCAGAAGTGTGCGGCCGTCTCGCCCGCGCCGATCTGCAGATCGTGCGCGTGCCTGAATACATCCAAGCCGGTTCGCCGGGCGGCTATTATCAGCCGCCATCGCTCGATGGTTCGCGCCCAGGCATGTATTACATCAATCTGCGCGACCCGGCGAACGAATGGCCCAGATATTCGCTGCCGACGCTCAGCTACCACGAAGGCGTGCCAGGCCATCATTGGCAGATCGCGATTCAGCAAGAGGCAGAAGGTTTGCCGTTCTACAGAACAGCGCTCTCTTTCTTCGGCGCCTTCATCGAAGGCTGGGGCCTTTACTCGGAACAGCTCGCCGACGAAATGGGCGTCTATGCAGACAACCCGCTCGGCCGCATCGGGTATTTGCAATCGGCCGCGTTCCGGTCATCGCGCCTCGTCGTCGACACCGGCATCCACTCCAAAGGTTGGAGCCGCGAGCAAGCCATCCAGTCGATGATGGAAGCCACAGGCAATGACGAAAGCTCTACCATCACCGAAATCGAGCGCTATTGCGTCTCTCCGGGCCAAGCCTGCAGCTACATGGTCGGCAAGCAAGCCATCCTGCGCATGCGCGCCAATGCGCAGCAGGTGCTTGGCGACCGCTTCGACATGAAGGGCTTCCACGACACGTTGCTCACAAACGGCTCAACGCCGCTTACAGTGACGGAACAGCTCGTCCAGCAGTGGATAGAGGGGGTGCAAGCCGCCTAGGCGACGCCTCGCCGCACGTTTTTCGTCGCGGAGGCGGTCCCAAGCCCCATCCGAACCGCTAAGCTGCGGTGTCAGGCTGTTGTCTCGGAAGGGGATCCCACATGCACACCACACGCCGCGCCGTGCTCGGCGCTACCACGGCCGCGTTGGCGCTCGCTGCAATCGGCTGCGCACGTCAAAACGCGGGCGGGAATGCCGAACTCAACACCATCCTTGATCGCCTCTCCACCCAGTTCCTGCGTGAAGCGCCGGAGTACGCGACCGCTCTGGCGGTGAGCGAGGAGCAGGCGGGCGGACGGTACATCGATCGACTTAGCGACGTGTCGCGGG
>DASPMA010000070.1:0-2760 GCA_035627335.1 Binatia bacterium | reverse complement strand
CGCCCTTCAGCCACCAAAAAAAAACGCCTGAAATCACGAACGAGAGCGCTACCAGGCCCCAGCGCGCGAGGTCCTCATTGGCGCGCAGCAAGCCAAAACTTACGCCGCGGTTCCAGACCATCTGCAGGTCAAAGAACGGCGTCAGCTCAATAAAGCGGCAGCCATAGCCGCCCTGCAGGCAACCGACCGGGCTGAAATCCATGACGCCCAGGATGAGCCACTTGGTGATCTGGTCGAGCACGAAGACGAGCGCCGAAATGGTGAGGCCGAAGCGAAGCATCGCGGCGCTTATGGCGGCGGGGGCCGGCGGCTTCAAGGCGCGCGCGTCGCGGCGCTTTGGCTCGGCCGCATTTGCGCGCAGGATGGGGCGATGCGGTTCATTGCCCTGATCGCGCTTTTCCTGGCCGCTCCGGCCGCGGCGCAGACCAATCCGGTCCCGACGGCGCTCGACGCCTACGCGCTTTATCAGAACGACGTTTCGATCCTCTCCGACGCCCAGATCGACAGCGCCGAGGCGCTGGGCGCTGCGCTCGAGCGCATGGCGCGTCACGACCCGGCCGCGGTCTCGCGCGGCTGGATCGCCTACAACGCGACGGTCGCGGCGCAATCGCCGGCCTTCGTGCGCGGTGTGCAGAGCCGCGTCAGTGCGGCCGGCCGGGCCGCCGTCGTCCGTCAGCTCGTGCGCGATATGAGTTACGCACGCCGCCGTCCTCCGGGCGACGCCGAAGCGACGCAACTCATCGTCGCCGCCGTCGAGGCCGACACGGCGCGGTTGGATCTTGCGGCCGGCCGCTATGAAGCCATGGGCCGCGACCTCGATATGAGCGGGTGGGCCGCAGTCGAAGACCGAAGCGCACGCCACACGCGCCTCACCGCGTTGCGCGTCAGCGAGATTCTGCCGGACGCGATGCAGGCGCGGCTTCATATCGGCCCGCTAGCTGTTTCGCCGCTCACGGATCCGAATGCTTTCGGCGGGCGCAATTTCTGGAACGCGCTCGCCGGCCGCACGATGCAAATGCCGCCGCCGCGCGCCGCGCGTGAACGTTGGCTCGGCGGCGCCGACCGCATGCGCACGCTCGCCGGCCTCATCATTGTGAACGCGACATACACCGAAACTGCGCGCGTCGCCGAAACCCTCGCCGACCGCCCCACTGAATACTGCCTCTCACTGCAACAATTGCAGCTCCGCCAATGCGCAGCCTCGGCCAACACCTCGAATGAAGATGCGCTTTGCCTTGCGCGCCACGGCTTCGCCGGCCCAAGCGCGTGCTTTGCGGCGCTGCTATCGTTCTAACAGCGACATGTCATACGTGTTAACCTGACCGACCTTTAAGCAGGCTTGGTGGTCAGCGCGTTAACTCGACTCACCGCACCCTTCCCGCATGCGTACACTGTTTGCCGCGGCGGGATCGCTTGCGCTTATCTGCACCGCGCCGGCTCACGCCGACGCCGTGCACGACGCGCTTGAAGCGTACGCCCTCTATCAGAACGACGTCAGCACGCTGCTCGACGCCGACATTAACGGCCGCACGGTCGATGCCGCGCTCGCGCGCATCACGCGTCACAACCCCGATCGCGTCGCCAGCGGCTGGATCGCCTACGGCGCGCTCACCGCAGCGCAATCGCCGCGCTTTGCGGACGCCATCCAGGACCGCGTGCGCGACGGCCGTGCGCCGCTGCTGCGCGCGTTGCGCGAGGACATCACTTATGCACGCCAACAGAGCGGTGCGCCTGCCGTCGGTCTGATCCTCGACGCCGCCAGCGCCGACAACGCGCGGCTTGAGTTCGCCGGCGCGCGCTACGACCGTTATGCCCGCTCCGCCGCTGGCATGCGGGGTGGAACGCAAAGCGCCAGCGCCGACCTCGGTGGTGAAACGCGCCTGTCGTCAGAGATGCTAGATCGGCTGCGCGGCGCGGGCCGCGTGCAATCGGCCAGTGTCGACTATGGCAGCGCGAATTATTGGGATTCTCTCGCCGGCCGCGACGGCCGCGCCCCGCGCGGGCGCGGCGGACGCGAAGCGCGCGAATACGCGTCCGTCACCGATCACATGCTGACGCTCGCCGCCCTCGTGGTCGCCGACGCCACCGACAGCGAACGGCGCCGCGTCTCGCAATTGCTTGACGAGCCGCTCACGCAGCAATGCATGCACATGCAGCGCCTGCAGCTGCGCCAATGCCTCTCCGTCTCGGTCGACAACGGCGAGCGCGCCTATTGCCTCGCCATGCACGGCCTCAACGGACCGGGCAGCTGCTTCTCGAACGTGGTGCGCTAGCCTCCGTCGGACCGCGCGCTATCACTTGTGCGCGCGATCCCACTCCATCACAGCCTCCGCATCGCGCGCCGTGATGTCCGGATAGCGGGGGTGTGCTGTCGCGGGATCGAAGTACTTCCAAGAGCGCGCGCACTTCACCCCGCCAGCCTGCTCCACCACAACCGCGACGCCCGGCGCTTCAGGCAATCGGAATGCGTCCGCCGGGCCTTCGCCCGCTTCGATGCGCATGCCGCTAGTGATGCAAAGCTCGGCGAAATCCACGGCCTGCAATGACGCGCGCAGGCCATCGTCAGTGACATACACGACCGGCGCGGCTTCGAGCGCGGCGCCGATCAGCTTGTCGCGCCGCGCTACTTCCAGCGCGCCCGTCACCACAGCCCGCGCCTCGCGCAGCCGCGCCATTTCCTCGCCCGCGAAATCATCCTCCCAGCTCGCCGGGGTTTGGGGGAATTGGCGCAGGTGCACCGACACGTCCTCAGGAAAACGC
>DASPMA010000069.1:0-8726 GCA_035627335.1 Binatia bacterium | reverse complement strand
AATGGTTGACGATCTTGCTTCTGAGATGCCGCGCCGCCGCGTTGTGGATGCATGGGCTGCGGAAAACTTGGTGACGTACCGGACAAAAAAGCGCGGCCCTTGGGGGAGGGTCCGCGCTTGATACGATCGTCGCGAGAGTGGGCAGACGGGGGTTAAGCGACGATCTGGGCAGCTTGCGTAAGGATCGCGACGGCGATCGGGGCGAACAGCGCGAAGGCGGCGACGGTGGAAAGCAACTTGGTCATTTCATTTCCTCAAAGTGTTTCGTGGCGTTTGATATTGAGATGCCGCGGTGTCCGCCGGTGGATGCAGCGTGGTGAATCTTTTTTTGCGCGCAGCAGCACAAACAAAAACGCGGGCCGATCGGCCCGCGTCTTCGTTTCGTGTTTTGCCCAGGCGTTAAGCGATAATCTGAGCGGCTTGCAGAAGCGTCACGGCGGCCACCGGCGCGAATAGAGCGAAAGCGGCGGCGAGGCTTGCAATCTTGGTCATCTCAATTTCCCTTAAGTGTTTCGTTGCGTTTGACATTGAGATGCCGGCGCTGCTGCGAATGGATGCGGCCGCTGCAGTATTTTCTCACGTCAGGGTTTCACCCCAAAAGAAAAGCCGCGAACCCTAAGGTTCGCGGCTTCCTTGTTCGATCGTCGCGGGCGGGTTTGGGGGATCAGGCGACGATCAAAGCGGCTTGATTCAGCGTGGCGAGGGCGGCCGGGGCGATCAGGGCCAGGGCGGCTGCGAGGCTGAGAAACTTGGACATTTGGCTCCCCAAAAACTGTCTGTCTGAACTCTTGATGCAGCCAAGATAGGCTTTGGATGCACGGGCCGCTGTGCCCACGGTCACGCCCGGAAAAGCGCCCGGGACCGGCCGGTGGGCGACCGGCCCCGGGACTTGCCCAAGCTTAGCCGCGCCGGGGAGGCGACGGCGGCGTGGGTGGGGCCGGTGGTGCGGGCGGGACCGGCATGCGGTGCGCGCGGACGCGGCCGTCGCCGTTGGCATCTTGCGCGTCGAACATGCGCAGGTGCTGGGTGCGGAATTCGTCCTGCGAGATCGCGCCGTCATTGTTGAGGTCGGCTTCGCTGTCTTCGCCGAACGCGAACATGAACATTGGCGGGTGCGGGGGATGCGGCGGCATCGGCGCGATCATCACGTGGCCATCGCCGTCGCCATCACGGCGGATGATCACATCCCGCTCGCCTTCGCCGCGGCGCAGAACATGGCGGCGAACTTCCCCATCTTCGCCGCGTTCACTGCGGCAGATGATGGTAACACGGCGGTCTTCACCCTCGCCGCTTTCGGTGCGTTCGCAGGTGTCGTCGTCCGCTTCCGGCGCGTGACGCGGACCCGCGATTCGGACGTCGAACTCTTCCAGCATGCCGGCGTGATCGGTCCGGTCCAGCCGGCCGTCATCATTGCGGTCGAACTCGCCGAACATGCGCTCCGCAGCCCCCGCCGATTCAGCGCGCGAAATCCAGCCGTCATTGTCGGCGTCCATCTCCGCATGTCCGCCGTGGCGGACGAAGACGTGCGTGCGCTCGGTGGAGCGCTCTTCGGTTTGCGCGTACGCCATCATCGTGGTCGCCGCGAGCGCCGCACCGAAAGCCAGGATCAATCTCATTGGTTAAGCCCTCATTCGCCCCCTCGGGGCTTGGTTGCGGGCTGGACCATGGGGCGCGCCCGTTTCGGGCGTACGTCACGATTGAAACATTGCGGAAATGCCCGCCGGTTACACCCGCCCCGAACTGCCCCCGCCCTGGGGCGAAGCCTGTCCGAGCCCCGACCGACGCCGTATCATGGCCCTCATGGCAGACACCCCCCAGCCGCCGCGCGTGCTGATCGTCGACGATGACGGCGCGATCCGCGACGGGCTTGTCGACGTGTTCGCGCGCGCCGGCTTCAGCGCCTCGGCCGCGGCGGATGTGGCGTCCATGGAGCGGCATCTGGCGAGCAAGGGCGCCGACCTCATTGTGCTCGATCTGATGATGCCGGGCGAGGACGGCCTGTCCGCTTGCAAGCGCCTTTCCGGCAAGGGCCGCCCGCCGATCATCATGCTATCGGCGTTGGGCGACGACGCCGACCGCATCGTTGGCCTAGAGATCGGCGCCGACGATTATTTGGCCAAACCCTGCAATCCGCGCGAACTGGTGGCGCGCGCCCGCGCTGTGTTGCGCAGGGCGCGAGACGCTGAGGGCGCAACCGCGCCAGGTGAGAACATACGCTTCGCCGGCTTCCGGCTCGACATCCCGCGCCGCGAACTGGTCGATCCGGACGATGTGGTCATCCCCTTGTCGGCCGGCGAATTCCGCCTGCTTCGCGCCTTCGTCGAGCGGCCCCAGCGCGTGCTCTCACGGGAGCAGCTGCTCGACTATGCCTTCGATAACGACTCAGACGTGTTCGACCGCGCGGTCGACGTGCAGGTGAGCCGGCTACGCAAGAAGCTGGAGCGCCCGGGCAGCATCGAAATCATCCGCACCGTGCGCGGCGAAGGTTATCTCTTCGCCGTGAAGCCGATGGTCTGATGGCGGCGACCGCTCGCTCTTCGCGCGGCCTTCCCATTGCAGCTTATCTCGCGCTGCTGGTGGTGCTGGCGCTTACCTCCGCCTTCGTCGCGGTGATGGCGATCGTGCTCTGGCTGCCGCCGCGTCCGCCGGACGTGATGCGTGCCGACATGGTCTCCGAGCACTTCAAACTCGGGTACGATCACATGCGCATCCACGGGCGCCTGATCGAGGACGCAGGCATGTCGTGGCACGTGCAAGCCGATGCGCCGCGGCAAGTGCATTTGCCGCAGATGCATCCGACCCAGCACATGCTCGCTGGCCGGCTGGACCTGCAGCCGGACCAGGTGCGGATCGCGGCCGCGCAAATCCAACGCAACGACGTGTTCGTGTTTCGGGTGCGGGACGCAGAGGAGATGGCCCGCGACGCGCGGCGCGAAGTGGAGCGTCTGCGGCGGGAAGGCCGGCTCGAGCAGCGCCAAGTCATCGTTCGGCCAAGCGGCGAGGACGGAGAGATCGAAACGCGCGTGGGCCATGTCATTGACGAACACGGCTTTGAAATCCGAGTGCCGCAGCCTTTGCCCGAGCCCGATGCAGCACCCGCCCCCCGCCGCAGCGGCGGCGTCCGCGTTGCGGCGCCGGCGCCGCCCGCGCCACCTACACCGCCCGTCGCGCGCGTGCCCGTGTTCGCGCCCGCGCCGCCTGGCGTCATTTTGATCTCCGGCTTCGAGATCGGCGCGCAATTGCCGGACGGGCGGTGGTTGGTAATGCGGCAGGGCCGCAATTGGGCTGAACTCTCCTGGATCGGACGCGCCACGCTCGTCATCGGCGGCACCTTGCTTGTGCTTTCGCTGCTGGCGATGTGGTTCGCACGCCGCCTGACGCGGCCGATCCGCAACTTTTCAGAAGCCGTGCAAGCCGTGGGAGTCGACCCGCAGAGCGAACCGGTGCGCGAGGAGGGCCCGCGTGAGCTGCGCGGCGCCGCGCGCGCGGTGAACACCATGCAGGCGCGCCTGCGCGCGCTGATCGCGGATCGCACCAAGACGTTGGCCGCCGTGGCGCACGATATGCGCACGCCGCTGATGCGTCTGCGGCTCACCGCCGAGAACGCGGCGTCCGAACAGCGCGAGAAGATGGCTAAGGAGATCGAGGAAGTGGAAGCGCTGGTCGCCAGTTTCATTGCGTTTGCGCGCGACGACCCGGCGGAAGAGGCTCGCGTTCGCTTGGATCTGTCTGCGCTATTGCAAAGCACCGCCGACGACCACGCTGAGGCCGGCCGCAATGTCAGTTTCGCGGGTGAGGATCGTGTCGTCATTACAGGCCAGTCGTTGGGCCTGAAACGGCTCTTCTCCAATCTCGTCGATAACGCGCTGAAGTATGGCGCGAGCGCGCGCATTAAGCTGCGACGCGAGGAGAACGCCGTCATCGTCGATGTCGAGGACGACGGCCCCGGGATTCCGGCCGATCAACGCGAGAGCGTGTTTGAGCCGTTCGTACGTCTCAACGCGGAGGGAACGCGCGGCGCGGGCCTGGGCCTTGCCGCAGCACGCTCGATCGCCCGCGCCCATGGCGGCGACATCGTCATTCTCGACGCCGAGCACGGCGCGCTGTTGCGCGTGACGCTGCCGGGCTAGCGAGTTTGCGACGAATGCGCAGGCGGGATCGATGGATAACTCGCCTGTTCCTTAAACCGCCGCTTTCCTTTCGATAACCCGATACATCGAAACGAACGGGGTGGGGCTATGTGGACACGTGTGCTGCTTGGGGCGTTGATTGCGGTAACGCTCTGCGTCCGCGAGACAGAGGCGCAAACGGCGCCTGCGCCGCCTGCACCGCAAGACCAGCGAATCCTGCAAGCCGCCGAAGGCGCGTGGATCGGCACGCTGGAGCGGGGCGGCGCGCGCGCGGAGTTTCGGTTGAACCTTCGGGTGGCGGACGGCCAGCTCGGCGGCACGTTCGATTGGCCGGATCTCGGGTATTTGGGCGCCGATATACTTGGCGCGCGCGAAAGAGATGGGCGCGTGCGCATCGCACTGCCGTTGCCCCTTGGTTCGCTGCGCATGACCGGCGTGCCGGAGCGCAATCGCTTCACCGGTACGTTGGAGGAAACCACGCGTCGCGCCAATGAATGGGTGACGCTTCCGGCTGAAGGCGGCTTCACCCTGCGGCGCGCGGAAGCCGCACGCTTGCCGTACCGCGTCACGCCCGTGCGTTTTGCCAGCGGAGATGTCCAAATCGCCGGCGAAATCTATGCGCCTGCGGGACGCGGCAGGCGGCCTGCCGTGGTGTTCATTCACGGGTCGGGAGACTCCAATCGCGCTGACGGCGCGTTCATGGCAGATCAATTCGCGCGCGCCGGAATTGTGACGCTAGTTTACGACAAGCGCGGCGTCGGAGAATCCACCGGCGCTTGGCGCGATGGCGGTTACGAGGAATTGGCGCAAGACGCCCGTGCCGCGCTTGAGCTGCTGCGCGCTCGCGAAGACGTGGACGCCGAGCGCGTCGGCTATGTTTGCCGCAGCGAAGGGTGCTGGGTGGCGCCGATCGCAGTCAGCCGAGGCGGTGCGTCTTTCCTTGCCGCCATCTCCGGCCCGACCATCACTGTGGCGGACGAAGACATCGATCATTACCGCGTTGCCCTGCGCGAAGCGGGCATGAGCGAAAGCGATATGCAGGCGGCGTTCGCGCTGTTGCGCTTGCGGCACGCGGTCATCGCCGGCGGCGCCGCTCCGGCTGAGCTCGATGCGCGCGTGGCGGCAGTGCGTAACGACGCGTGGTTTGAGCGGCTCAACTGGGAGGAGGCGGAAGGGGATGCCGGGCAGTTTCGCGCGCGGACGATCGGTTACGATCCAGCGCCGCAACTTCGCGCGCTCGGCGTCCGCTCGCTTTGGCTCTATGGCACCGATGATACCATCATTCCCGTCGGCGACAGCGTAGAGCGCCTGTTGGCGCTGAATATCGAGCCGCGGCCGTCAATCATCGTTCTGCCGCGGGCCGATCACGCGCTCGCGGCGACGCAATATCCCCGTCTGCCCGGCGGCGTTGCCAGCGCAGCGCAGCGCATAGCCGACTGGATCACCGGCGGCTGACAACCCTCGCGGCGTAGTGAAGCCTCACTCACTCCCTCTAAACCGCCCGTCGCCTTCTTCCGTCACCAGCACCACGTTCGGATTTTCCGGCGCGGTGTCTTCGAAGAGACCGATGTCCAGATCGGCTTGCGGCGCGTCGCTGCGCAGAGGCGCTGCGACGCGCTCGGCAAGTTCGATGCGCTCCACCGGCGCCAGCGGTGCGGCGACGCCGGGCGCGTGCATGGGCCGCCAATAGGTGATGCGAACAGCAAATTTGCCTTCCGTCTCGACGATTTCGCCCAGACCCGTTCGCACCCATTCACCCCAGCGTTTCATTAGCTGGTGGTGATCGATGTAGCGGTTGGGCATCATCTCGACCGCGAGCTCCGCGGGCGCGCTGAGCAGGGCTCGGGCTTCCTCGGGGGTGCGGGCGTGGCCGAGGGGTTTTTTAGCCGCGGCGTCTCCCGTGCGCGCGACGGGCGCCGGGGGCGCAGGGCGCCAATAGCGCATCGCGACGCGCCAAGCATCGTCCCGCCAGACCAGCTCATAGAGGCCCGCGCCGTACAGTTCCGGCACGGCGGCTTCCGCCGCTTCCGGCGTCTCGAAACGGTCCGGCAACTCTTCGACGGCCAGGAATACCGGCCCGCCGGCCAAACTGGTGGCTTCGTCCTCTGTACGTGCGCGCGGCGCGGCGGGATCGCGCGCCGCGGGGAGGTTCGTCGCCAGAGGGAAAATGCTCATGACCCGAGCAACCGCGCGCCTTCTCCACTGGCTCCCATCGTCATTGCCTTGTCACCTGGGGAGGCCAAGCTAGGCTTCAACCATCGGCGAAAAGCTGAGGGGAGCCAAGCATGTCGCATCGTCGCTGGAGTCTGGCCGCGCTGGCGCTGGCGCCGTTGCTGGCGCTCGGCGCGTGCGACCAGATCCGTGACGTGTGGGAGCGCGTGCGCGGCGGCGTGGAGGGACCAGGTCCCGCGCCGCTGAACTCCGTGCCGCTGGCGGCGCGCGCGCTGTCCGGTTCGGTGCAACCGCAAGATCAGATCGCCGCGCTGCTTGCGCCAGAGCCCGTGCTGATCGCGCCGGGCGAGATTCTGATCGGCCCGCGTGTGGAGGCGGAGCTTGCGGAAACCGCGAGCGAGATGGGCCTCGCCGGCAACCTGGTGCGCTCGCTCCGCGCAGGCGGCGAGGAGGCACTCGAGCAATTGCCGGACGAATTGGAGGGGCAGCTGCGCACGGCGGCGGAAACGGAAGCATCCGCGGAGGCGCGCAATCGCGCGCGCGATGTGCTCGGCCGGCTCGGCGTGCAGGGCGAAGTCGAAGTGCGCCCGGGCGGGTTGGTGACAGTGAACCTCGCCAATGGCGCAAGCCCAACACAACTGGCGTACGCCCAGGATGTGAATCCGGAGCAGCCGCTGCCGCAGGCGATCGAGTGGAATGCAACCGACCGCTGCCCGCGCATCGTCAGTCAAGGCCAGCTGGAGGACGACATCGCGCTCGCTACGCGCTGCGCGATCCAACGTCTGCAGGCGGCGCGCGCGTTCGAATATGTCGAACCCAACTACATCGCCGATCCGGGCTTCGACCGGTTGCCCCGCCCGAAGCAGGGCGAAGATGATCAAACCAGTCAGCCCGCGCAAACGCCGGGCGCGCCCGTGCCCGCGCGCGTCGGCGGCGCGCCCAACGATCCGCTGTACGCGCTGCAATGGCACTATCGCCCGGCCGGCGCCGGGCAGGGACAATCTCCCGGCGGCGCAGGCTTCGTCTCGTTTTGGGAAGCGGCGCAGATCGGCTCGCGCGACGTGCGCGTCGCCGTGCTCGACACTGGGCTCGACCTCCAGCACCCCGAAGTGAATGCCTCGTCCAACATCGCGGCGGGGGCCGACGTGATCGCGAATGTCGAGCGCGGCGGCGATGGCGACGGCATCGACGCGGATGCGCAGGATGCGGGCGATCAGTGCGGCGCCGCGACCGACGCCTCGTATCACGGGACGCACGTCGCCGGCACGATCGGCGCGGCGAACACCAACGATCGCGTTGGCGTGGCCAGCGGCGCGTGGAACGTGACCATCGTGCCGGTGCGAGTGCTCGGCCGCTGCGGCGGGCAGCTGGCGGACATTGTCTCCGGCATTCGCTGGGCGGCGGGTATCGCGCCGGTGATCACCTCCGCTGGCCTGCAGCTCAACAACGCAACGCCCGCCGACATCATCAATATGAGCCTGACCATTCAGGCGCCATGCCCCGCATCGATGCAGGCGGCGATCGACGCGGCCGTTGCGAACAACGTCGTCGTGGTGGTCGCGGCCGGCAACAAGGCGAACCAGGCCGCTTTGTTTGCGCCGGCCAATTGCAACAACGTGATCGTTGTCGGCGCAGGCGATGCGCGCGGCGGCCTCTCCTTCTATTCCAATTTCGGCCCGCAGCTCGAGCTGATCGCGCCCGGCGGCGACGTGTTCTCCGACAGCGACGGCGATGGCCGCCCGGACGGCGTGCTCTCGACGCGCGCGACGACGTCCGGCTGCTACGATCCGGTGAACCAGAACTCGACTGAGCGCTGCTACTACTCGTTCCTGCAAGGCACCTCGATGGCGACGCCTCATGTCTCGGCCGCGCTGGCGCTGCTTGCGGCGCAGACGGGGTTGCGCGGGGGTGAACTCCAGGACGCGTTCTTCACCCGAGCCGTAACCCCGTTCCCCGCGAATTTCGGCCAGATCGAATGCGCGCGCTCCGCAAACGCGACGCCAATCAGCATAGGCTCCGCGACATGCGCGCGGCCCGCGGGGCGCGGGCGGCTCGACATGACGCGCGCGGCGCAGACAATCAGTCCCGCGGCGGCTTCGCCGTAGAATTTGCGTCCGGATCAGCGTCGTCGTTCATGCCAGCCCATCGCGGCCAGAGCAAAGAGAGGACAATCAAGGCGCCAATGGGGATGTGGAATCGCAGCATCCAAGGGTCCAGCGGACCAAGCCCTCGCGTCACTCCCCAGTTGATCAATCCGCCGGAGAATGTCGGCGACCATTCGCCCGTTGTCCAATTCATCATGAACACTGGTGCGCCCAACAGAGATACGATGGCGAACAGCCACTTGCGTTTGAAGCCCTTCGTGAAAATCGTGCCGAAGAACGCCAACAGCATGATCAATCCAGAGCAAACGAGAACGGCGAA
>DASPMA010000068.1:0-2251 GCA_035627335.1 Binatia bacterium | reverse complement strand
GTATTCCAGCTTCAGGTGGTTCGCGACTGCGAGCACCTTGAAAGAGCGCGGACTTAGCGGGAATGCGTGCAGTTTGAGTTTCATGTCGTTCTCCCTCAGATCAAACCGGCGCGCGCGCCGAAACCCTTTTCAAACACCGTGACCCAGCCACCATTGTAGGCGTTGCGGAGACGCTCGGCCTCTTCGCCCATGCGCTCCCAGTTTTCGTGCGTGAGCGTGACGCGACAGCTCTGCGCGTCGATTGGTTCAAACAGCACCGACACGTCGGTGGTTTGTTCGACGGGTCGGCCGAGGCGCCAACCCATTGCGAAACGGGAGCCAGGCTCCCACGCGCGCACCTCGCCCCATTCCAATTCTTCGCCTGTTTCCAGCGTCTCGTAGATGCGTCCGCCCACGCGCGGCTCGATCATCACACGCACGGTGCGCTGGCCTTCGGCGGTCTTGGCGCGCGTGTGCGTCTCCAACGGCCACCAGGCGGCGATTTCCTGCGTGAAGATGCGGAATGCATCCGCCGCGGAGCGGCGCACGTCGATGCTCTTTACCACAGGCGCAAGTTCAACGACGCTCATCTTCCACCTCTGCATAGCTTTTGAAATTGTCGAGCGCTTCGCCCCAGAAGCCGTCGAGCCACGCGCGCAACTCAGCGAGTCCAGGCGCGTGAATGCGATAGATGCGCGCCGCGCCGCGCGGCTCATCGCGCACCAAGCCTGCGTCCTTCAGAACTTTCAGATGCTGCGACACGGCCGGCCGGCTCACCGGCAGCTTCGCGGCAATTTCGGTAACCGAGCGCTCGCCTGTGCGCAGCTGCTCGAGCACCGCGCGGCGCGTCGGATCAGCCAGGGCTTCCAGAGCATTTGCGTAAGCCATAACTTACCGTAAGCCATGACTTACACACTGTCAAGCGCTAGTCGAGCGGCCCGCAATAGGAGAGCCCGATCGGCTCCGACCACGGCCCGCCCGACACCATCATCGCCCGCGCGGACTCGGCGAATGAAAGCTGGATCGTCTCTTGGGTCGGCGGCGCCTGGGCGGTGCACGCAGCCTGGATCGTGTAGCCAGTGGGCGTGATCTGAACGTCGTTGAACTCGCAGGAAACCTCGCCCGCCGTGGAAACCCGGCGTTCTTCGAAGCGCCAAGCGGGCTGTTCGCAGCCAAGCGATGCGGCGGCCCAGCGACCGACATAACGCGGTTTGGTCTCACTCGGCGGCGGCAACACGCCCGGCAGCTGCTCTGCCTCGCCAACCTGCTCGGCGGCGTCTGGATCAGGCGGCGGCTCGGCCTCCGGCGGCGAGCAGGAGACCAAATAAGCGACAATAATGGCGGCGGCGATGATGCGCATGACGGCTCAATTGATCCGCGGCGGGCCGGTTCCCGCGTCGCTATCGCATGCACCGTCCACGAGCCCTATGTTCCTGCTTCGTGCTAGGCTGGCCTGAGTGACGGACGAATCGAACACCGACAGCGGAGAACTGCTGCCGATCTCGCAGCGTGCGGCCGCGCACGCGCCGTATCTGGCGACACTCAATCCTGAGCAGCGCGCGGCGGTGGAAGCGCTCGACGGGCCCGTGCTGGTGCTCGCTGGCGCGGGCACTGGCAAGACGCGCGTGCTGACGACGCGGCTGGCGCATTTGCTCTCAACGAGCCGCGCAAAGCCTTGGGGCGTGCTGGCCGTCACCTTCACCAACAAGGCCGCGCGGGAAATGCGCGAGCGCGTGGAGAAACTGCTCGGCCCCGGCGGCGGCGGACTGCCTTGGCTCGGCACGTTTCACTCGATCAGTGCGCGTATGTTGCGCACGCATGCTGAACTGGTCGGGCTCAAGAACAACTTCACAATCCTCGACACCGACGACCAGATCCGCCTGCTGAAGCAGATCATCGAAGCGGAAAACATCGACGAGAAGCGCTGGCCCGGCCGTGCGCTCGCCGGCTTCATCGACAGCTGGAAGAACCGCGCGCTGACGCCGGATCGGGTGCCGAAGGGCGAAAGCTATTCGTTCGCCGACGGCAAGGGCGGCAAGCTCTACGAAATCTACCAGGCGCGGCTGAAAATCCTGAACGCGTGCGATTTCGGCGACCTGCTGATGCACATGATCTGGATCTTTCAGAACCATCAGGACGTGCTGGAGACGTACCACCGTAAGATCACGCACCTGATGGTGGACGAGTATCAGGACACCAACGTCGCACAATACCTCTGGCTGCGCTTGCTCGCGCAGGCGTCGAGGAATCTCTGCGTCGTCGGCGACGACGA
>DASPMA010000067.1:0-2748 GCA_035627335.1 Binatia bacterium | reverse complement strand
TCAGATTATACGTGCGATCGCGCTGGCGGCGGTCGGCGATCGGCCAATGCAGTTCGGCGATCGCGGTCTCCAGCGCCATGATGCGCTGCGCCTTGCCGGCGGCGTCGCCCTGAGCGCCCAGGCTCAGCATCCGTTCGATATGCGCGACATACGCGGTGCGGATGTTCGGAAATTCGCCGTCGGTGCGGCGATAGTACTCGCGTTCGGGCAAGCCGAGGCCCGCATGCGTAACCGTCGTCACGTAGCGCTGCGGGTTGCGCGCATCGAGCCCGGAGAAAACGACGATCGGCGCGTTGGTGGCGATATCCGCGCGCGCCATGATGCGGACGATGTCTTCGTGGCTGCGGGCCGCTGCCACTACGGCGAGGTCTGCCTGCACGGGCTCAAGTCCGCGCGCATCGATCGCGTCCTGATTCAGAAAAGAATTGTAGATGGCTGCGATCTTCGCCCGGTTCGAACCGGGCGGGCCGCCGGCCAAAGCCACTTCTTCGATAAGGACGCGTTGATCGCGGTCGGATTTGTCGCGCAGGATTGCGAACGTGCCCCAGCTAGTGCGGTCGGCTGGTATTTCGGTCGTGTCGTACCAGCGCCCGTTGGCGTATCGAAAGAAATCGTCACCCGGATGAACGCTCTCATCCCGGCCTGTAAGATCAATCCCGAACGCGCCGATGGCCGCTGCGCCGCGCCGCGCTTCGGCCGTGGGCTGCCCCGTCGCGCATCCTGCCGCCAGCGCCAGAGACGACACGCCAAGCGCGCGCCGCGTGATGGTCACCATTCGATCCTCCCCAAAAACTGCCAACTTTAATCGGCGCGCCAGCGCAGGCAAACGGTCGTCCGCCGCAGCAAAGCCGCTGCTGGTCGCAACAAAAAGGGGAGCGGCAGGCGCCGCTCCCCTTAATGGTTTGCGCTGTCCCGCGCCTACCAGACGGTGACGCGCTGATCCGGCGCCAGATAAAGGGCATCGCCCGGCTGGACGTTGAAGGCAGTGTACCAGGTATCCATGTTCCGCACCGTGCCGTTGCAGCGATAGAGCGCCGGCGAGTGAGGGTCGGAGAGGATTTGGTTGCGCAGCGCGGCATCGCGGATGTTCTGCCGCCACGCCTGCGCCCAGCCGAGGAAGAAGCGCTGCTCGCCCGTCATGCCGTCGAGCACCGGCGCATCGGCGCCGTTGCGCGACAAGTTGTAAGCGTGCAGCGCGACTTGCAGGCCGCCATTGTCGCCAATGTTTTCGCCGAGAGTCAGGCGTCCGTTCACGGTGATGCCTTCGAGCGGCGAGAACTGGTTGTATTGCTCAACCAGACGATCCGTCACGGCGGTGAAACGCGCCACATCGTCGGCGTTCCACCAATCGCGCAGCACTCCCTGCGCGTCGGACTTCGCACCCTGGTCGTCGAAACCGTGGCCCATTTCGTGGCCGATCACGCCGCCGATGGCGCCGTAATTCACGGCCGGGTCCGCGTTCGGGTCGAAGAAGGGCGGCTGTAGGATCGCGGCAGGGAAGACGATCTCGTTGAACACCGGATTGTAATAGGCGTTCACCGTTTGCGGCGTCATGAACCACTCGTCCTTGTCGGTCGGACGGGGCAGACGCGCGAGGTCGTAGTTCCAGTCGAAAATCTGCTGACGCTTGGCGTTGCCGTAGGCGTCGCCGGCGCGCACCTCGAGAGCGGAATAGTCGCGCCAATTGTCCGGGTAGCCGATCTTCGGGCGGAACGTGGCCAGCTTTTCGCGCGCCACAACTTTGGTCTCGGCCGACATCCAGGCCGAACTGTCGATGCGCTGGCCATAGGCGGTGCGCAGGTTTTCGACCAGTTCGAGCATCTGCGCCTTGGCTTCCGGCGGGAAGTGGCGCTGCACGTAAATTTGGCCGACAGCTTCGCCCAACGCGCCGTTTACGGTCTGCACCGCGCGCTTCCAGCGCTCGCGTTGTTGCGGCTGGCCGTTCAGCGTACGGCCATAGAAGTTGAACACCTCGTCGTCGACAGCGCGCGGCAGCACCGCGGCGTTGTTGCGGATCAGGTGGTAGGAAAGATACGACTTCCAGGTCGATACTGGCGTCGCCATGAAGAGCTCAGCGAGGGGGCCCATGGCCGAAAGTTCGCTGATCACGACCTCCTGGACGCCGCCCAGGCCGCCGGCTTCGAACGCGGCGTCCCACGGGAAACGCGGCGCCAACGCGCGTACTTCGGCGCGGGTCTTCAAATTATAGGTTCGGCTGCGGTCGCGCCGGTCGGCGATCGGCCAGTGCCGTTCGGCGATCTGGGTTTCCAGGGCCATCACGGCTTGTGCGCGCCGCGCGGCATTGTCCAAGCCGGCCAAGGTCAGCGTGCGCTCGATGTGTGCGACGTACTCCGCGCGGATGTTCGGGAATTCCCCATCGGTGCGGCGATAGTATTCGCGTTCCGGCAGGCCGAGACCCGCATGCGACATGTTGGTGATGTAACGGTTCGGGTTGCGCTCATCGAGACCAACGAACACTGCGATCGGCGAGTTCACGGCGATGCCGGGCGTCGCAATCAAACGGATCGTTTCTTCGTGATTGCGAAGCGCGGCAATTTGAGCGAGTTCGGCTTGTACGGGCGCCATGCCGGCGGCGTCGATCGCTTCCTGGTTCAAGAATGAATTGTAGTAGTCGGCGATCTTCTGCTGAATCGAGCCGGGCTGGCCTCCGGCGAGCGCGACTTCCTCGATGATAACGCGCTGGTCGTTGTCGGCCTTCTCGCGCAGCATGTCGAATGTGCCCCAGCG
>DASPMA010000066.1:0-2659 GCA_035627335.1 Binatia bacterium | reverse complement strand
CGCATGCGCGCGCCGTCGGGGCGCAGCGCCCACTCGGGCCAAGGCGCGGACGGCCCGAGCCAGGCCCATTGCGTTATGCCCTCGGCGCTGGTGTAGCCGACGCGCTCGGCGCCCGTTTCCATGCGCACGATGGACCAGAAGAATGGGCTCATCAGCACGACAGGGATCGCGCACGCCAGGAAGATCAGGAAGCCGCGCATGGCTTCGAGACTACGCGAACGCGGCTAAGCGGCGATGAAGCGACAGGCTTACTAAGCTCTGAACCGGCCGAGCGGGGCGCCCGCTTTCGGCTCGCTGCCGAAGCGCAGCACATGGCCGTTCGGATCCTCGACCTGGAATTCGTATGCCCATTCGAAGTTCTGCGGCGGATCGCGTATCACCGCGCCCTTGGCGACAAGCTCAGCATGCAACACGTCGGCATCCTGGACGCCGAGCCAGAGCCATGTTCCGCGCTGTCCCTGATGGCCGTCGCAGATCATGATCGAATGCCGATCGCGCGACACGGAGATCATGTACGGCGCTTCCCAATCGAGTTGGAAACCGAGCACGTCGAGATAGTAGGCCTTTGTCGCCGCCAAATTATCGGCGCGCAGGATCGGCGTGATGCCTTCGATCATCAGCCCTCACAAATAGCTCGTCACCGCCGGCGCGTTCCACCAGTTGTCGTTACGACCATCCGCGTACTTGATCGGAATTTCGCCGAGCTCTTCAGGACTCAGATCGTCCAGCGTGTTGATGAACACGACGGCGAAATCGCCGCCGAGCTGCTCCAAATGCCCCGTCGCAAACACGCGCACGCCGCACGTCTTGCAGAAGCGATGATGACCGATGCCGCCGCCCACCAGGTAATCGGCGAGCATCTCATCGCCGGCCGCGAGGCGCAGCTCCGCCGGCTTGATCATCGCGCCCCATTGCCGCGTCTTCACGCAGATGCGGCAGTTGCACCGCCCGCCGCCTTGCGACAGGTCGAGGTCCGCTTCGTAGCGAATGGCGCCGCAATGGCATGAGCCGTGATACGTCTTGAGCGTCATGAACATCCCTCCGCCGCAGAGACTGCGGCGGAGGAGCTCATGGATCAATGTAAGTGCGCTTCACGTCGGCGTGCGCTCAGCCTTGCTGCGCCGTGGCGTTGGCCGGATCGACGCGCACGCCGGGGCCCATCGTCGTCGAAATGGCCACCTTCTTCACGAACGTGCCTTTCGCGCCCGTCGGCTTGGCCTTGGCGACCGCGTCGATGAACGCTTTCACGTTCTGGCGGATCTGCTCTTCCGAGAAGCTCGCCTTGCCGACGCCCGCGTGAACGATGCCGGCCTTCTCCACGCGAAATTCGACCGCGCCGCCCTTGGCGTCCGACACGGCCTTCTTCACGTCCATCGTGACGGTGCCGACCTTCGGGTTCGGCATCAGGCCGCGTGGGCCGAGAACCTTACCGAGGCGGCCGACGAGCGCCATCATGTCGGGCGTCGCTATCAGGCGTTCGAAGTCGATCTTGCCGCCATTGACGGTCTCGAACAGATCTTCGGCGCCGACAATATCCGCGCCCGCGGCCTTGGCTTCCTCAGCCTTCGGCCCACGCGCAAACACCGCAACGCGGGCCGAGCGGCCCGTGCCGTTCGGCAGCGAGCAGACGCCGCGCACTTGCTGGTCCGGATATTTCGGATCGACGCCGAGGTTCATCGCAACTTCGACGGTCTCGTCGAACTTCGCATTGGCGCGCGCCTTGATCAGCTTCACGGCTTCGTCGAGCGTGTGCAGCTTGCGGCTGTCGATGCCGGCGTGGCTCTTTTGCTGACGCTTGGGGAGCTTCACGCCCTTGGCCTTTTTCGGTGCTTCAGCCATCGGACTACTCCACGACGTCCACGCCCATCGAACGGGCGGTGCCGGCGATCATCTTCGCGGCTTGGTCCAGGTCAGCGGCGTTCAGGTCTTTCTGCTTCGCCTTGGCGATCTCGCGGCACTGCGCAAACGTGATGCGGCCGACCGTGTTGACGCCCGGCGTCTTCGAGCCCGAGCCCGGCTTCTTCGCCGTCGGCAGCTTCGCGGCCTTCTTGATCAGGAACGACGCCGGCGGCGTCTTGATCTCGAAGGTGAAGCTCTTGTCCTGGTAGTAGGTGATGACGACAGGGCACGGATCGCCCTTGTTCATGTCCTGCGTGCGAGCGTTAAAGCCTTTGCAGAATTCCATGATGTTCAGACCGCGCTGACCGAGCGCGGGGCCGATCGGGGGCGACGGGTTCGCCGCGCCAGCCGGCACCTGGAGCTTGATCTGCCCCAGAACCTTCTTAGCCATGTTGGCCTCTCGCTTAACGCCGGACGATCGCTAAACCGCCCGACCTGAGTGGGTGCGTGGTCCGGGATGGCTCCCCTCCCACGCGGGAAGCGGGGCGTATAACGGAACGGCGGGGGCTTGTCGATGCTAACCGGTCAGTGCCCGCGCACGCCGGCTAGCGGCGCTGCCACTGGCTCGTGTCGCCCTGCGGGCGCCCACATGGGCCAAGCGCATTTGCCGGCGTGGTTTGCGCGATTGGCGCGCAATATTCCCCGTGGCCGGTCGACACCACACGATCGATCCAGCCGTCGCAATCGTTGTCGCGCAAATCGCCAACGACCTCTACCGCGTTCGGATTCGTATCTCGATGGCTGTCGTCACAATCCGGCC
>DASPMA010000065.1:0-2014 GCA_035627335.1 Binatia bacterium | reverse complement strand
GAGACCGAGTGCTTGCGCAAGCCCGACAGCTTCGAGCAGCCGCGCTTCGCCGTCACGCACAGTTTCGGCCGCGCCCGCCATGGGGCGCAGCACGATGGTGCGGTTCAGATCCTTGGGCGCCGGCTCAGGCGTCGGCTTCATCTACAGCCTTGTCGATCTCATACAATTGCACGGGCGCGCCCGGCATGATGGTGGAGATAGCGTGCTTGTAGACAAGTTGTACCTGCCCGTCGCGGCGCAGCAGCACACAGAAATTGTCGAACCAGGTGACCACGCCCTGGAGCTTGACGCCATTGACCAGGAAAATCGTGAGAGGCGTCTTGGCCTTGCGCACAGCGTTGAGGAACGTGTCCTGCAGATTCTGTTTCTTTTCCATGGGATCCCCCATGCTTGAGTTTTATAGCGCCGCGACTCCGCGCGGCTGGTTCCGAGCTATAGGCGAAACCGGGGCATGGCGCCAGCTTCACAAATCTTGTGCGCTGGCGGTCGCGGAGGCGCCTAAATAAGCGGCGCGCAGCGCCTGCGTGACGGGTCCTGGACGGCCGCCGCCGATTGGCGCGCCGTCGATGGCGATCACAGGTACGGCCGCGTTGCTCGCGTGCGTGATGAAGGCCTCGCGCGCGGCTTTGGCGTCCGCGATGGTGAAAGGCGCCTCGACGACGTCCAGCTGCTGCTCGCGTGCGACGGCGGCGATCGCCGCGCGCGTCACGCCATGCAACAGATCATTGGAGAGCGGCCGCGTGCGCACGGCGCCGTTGCGATCGACAATGAAGGCGCTCGAAGATGTCCCTTCCGTCACGAAACCATCGGCGTCGACAAACCACGCCTCGAAGGCGCCCGCTTCGCTCGCGGCTTGGCGGGCGAGCACGTTGGCGAGGAGGTTGACCGACTTGATGTCGCGCCGGGCCCAGCGTGTTTCAGGAAGCGTGATGACCTTGACCCCCTGCTCCGCGCGTTTGGCGAGTAGGGCGGCATCCAGATTTTTTGCGGTGACGATGAGGCTCGGCTTTACGGGCGGCGACGGGAACGTGTGGTCGCGTCCGCGCGTCGCGCCGCGGCTGATCTGAACATAGACGATGCCGTT
Organism: Binatia bacterium; assembly: GCA_035627335.1. Taxonomy (GTDB): domain Bacteria; phylum Pseudomonadota; class Alphaproteobacteria; order Caulobacterales; family Aquidulcibacteraceae; genus Vitreimonas. The sequence continues at coordinate 930 of DASPMA010000065.1, read as the reverse complement.
GCGCACGCGATTGCGGCGCATGGTTTCGCCCAGCACGACCCAGAGCGCGGCTTCGCTCATCGGCGCCGCGATGCGCAGCTCGGCGAGGGAGCGCGTGAGGCGGGCCATGTGGCCTTCCGCGTCGTGGATGACGCCGTCGCGGACGGGCCAGACTTCGTAGATCGCGTCGCCGAACTGAAAGCCGCGGTCCTGGATAGAGACGCGCGCGTGCGCGAGCGGCAGGTAGGCGCCGTTGACGTACGCGACGCCTCTCATTCGGCCTCGTGGCCGTTGCGGCCGGGCGCTTCGACGCCGAGCGACTTGAGCTTCCGGTGCAGCGCCGAGCGCTCCATGCCTATGAAGGCGGCGGTGCGCGAGATGTTGCCGCCAAAGCGGGTGATCTGGACGTTCAAATACTCGCGCTCGAAGCGCTCGCGTGCGTCGCGCAGCGGCAGGCCGATCACTTCCTGCAAGCCGTCGTGCTTGGAGAAGCCGGCTTGCGGCCAGGCTTCCGGCGGCAGCGCGTCGATGGTGACCGGCGTTTGCGGATCGCCGGTGGCGAGGATGAGGATGCGCTCGATGACGTTGCGCAGCTGACGCACATTGCCCGGCCAATCCGCCGCCTGCAGCGCGGCGAGCGCGTCTTCGCCGATCTGGCGCGGCGGCACGCCGGACATGCCAGCGAGACGGCCCACGAAATAACCGGCGAGTTCAGGAATGTCTTCGCGGCGCTCAGCCAGGCTTGGCGCCCGCAAGGGGACGACATTGAGGCGATGGAAGAGGTCTTCGCGGAAGCGGCCCTCCTCGATGTCGCCGCGCAGTTCGCGCGAGGTGGACGAAACGACGCGGACATTCACCTGCACATCGTTGCTGCCGCCGAGGCGGCGGAAGCGTTGCTCGACGAGGACGCGGAGAATCTTGGACTGTGTTTCGAGTGGCATGTCGCCGACT
>DASPMA010000064.1:0-2123 GCA_035627335.1 Binatia bacterium | reverse complement strand
GTACGGTTCGATCGTTTGGGCGGTGATGCTGCTGCACACTGTGCACCTGCTGGCGGACCTTGTCGACACGATCGTCCTCGCTGTCTTCCTGCACACTCACCCCATTCCCCCCGAGCGCTACTCTCACGTCGAAGACAATGCGAGCTACTGGCTTTTTGTCGTCGTCTCATGGCTGCCGCTCTATGTTCTAGTCTACTGGGCGCCGCGATGGATCTCATGAATACGAGACTTGCCGAAACCAGTTGGGCGCCGTGGGCCGGTCTCTTCATCGGCGCACTCGCCTGGGGTGCGCATCACCAGTTCGGATCGAACCTTGTCTATCTGCGCTGCAGTGCGCTCGATCGCCAGCTCGTGGTCGTCATCGGCGCGACTCTCTTAGCGGTGGCGACAGGTGCAACTTTTCTCTCTTGGCTAAGCCGCCGCGCCGGGCAGCCGACCGAGCATGCGGTGGAGATGCGCCGCTTCACGGCCTGGATCAGCACGGCTGGCGGCGGCCTTTTTGCGCTCGCGATCGCCCTGCAGACGGCCGCCGGCCTACTGGCTCCGACATGCGCGCCCTGATCGTCCTTCTCGCATCCGTCGCGCCCACCAGCGCGGCCGCGCACGCGGACGGCGCCGCAACCGACGGCACCGGCTGGAGCTTCGCGCTCTGGCTCACGACGCCGCTCGCTCTCTCTGCGCTATTGTGGGTCGTCGGCTGCATCCGGCGCGCGCGCCGCACGCATCGGGGCCAATCGGTGCTCCGGCGCGAAGGCGCATGGTTCGCGGTGGCGTGGGTCGTTCTCGCGCTCACTGCACTCTCGCCTCTCCACGCGGCAGGCGAGCGTTCGTTCACGATGCACATGATCGAGCACGAGATCCTCATGCTGATCGCCGCGCCGGCGTTTGTGCTGGCGCGGCCGCTGCCGACCATGCTCTGGGGCCTTGCGCAGCCCTGGCGCGGCTGGCTTGGAGCGGCGGTCGCTTACACCAGCCCCCTCTGGCGCACGATCGCTGCGCCTGTCTTCGCCACCATTGCCCAAGCATCCGCGCTTTGGCTCTGGCACGCGCCATCCTTGTTCGATCTGGCGCTCAGCAGCGATGTCTGGCACGCCGCACAACACCTCAGCTTCTTCATCACCGCGCTCATCTTCTGGGCGGGGATGCTAGATAACCGCAGCGCCATTGGCCTGCGCGCGCTTTGCCTCTTTGCGACGTCCATCGTCATCGGCGCGCTCGGGGCGTTGATGGCTTTCTCAGAAAGCCCTTGGTATGCACCCTATTCACTGCTCGGCATGACCCCGCAAGGCCTGACGCCGGCGGAAGATCAGCAGTTCGCCGGCCTCCTCATGTGGATTCCCGGCGGCGTCGTGCACGCGGGCGCTGCGCTCGCTCTCCTGGCGCCCTTCCTGCGCGCCGGCGAAACGGCGAGCCGCGCGCCATGATCCGCCCCGTCGCTTTCGCGCTCGCTGTAATTGCCTTTGCCGAGGCAGCGCGCGCGGAAAGAATCTATGTCTCCGATGAGGAAGCGCACGTCGTCCATGTGATCGACAGCGAATCGTTCGCCGTGATAGCGCGCATCCCTGTTGGCGAGCGCCCGCGCGGTCTGCAAATCAGCGCAAACGGAGAGACGCTCTACGTCGCCGCTAGCAACGTCAACCGCATCGAAGTCGTTGACCTCCGTCGTCGACGTGTTGTCGGGAGCATCCCATCCGGCCCGGACCCTGAGACCTTTGCGCTGCATCCGGACGGCCGGCGTCTAGTGGTGGCCAACGAAGACGATGCGCTCATTTCTACGGTGGATATTCGTGCGCGTCGTATTCTTCGCGAAACGCGGGTTGGCGCCGAGCCCGAAGGCACTGCCGTCAGTCCAGACGGGCGATGGGCTGCATCGACTTCAGAGACATCCAACACGGTCCATTTCATCGATCCCGACACTGGCGCCAATCCCTACACGGTGATCGTGGACACTCGCCCGCGCGTCGTCCGCTTCTCACCGGACGGCGCCCGATTATGGGTAACCGCGGAAGTGCGCGGCACAGTGATGACGATAGACGTCGCCACAAAAGAGATAACGCACCGCGTCGACATCGCCGCCGCTCTCCCAGAGGAGGCCATTGTCCAGCCCGTTGGCGTCGCCATCA
>DASPMA010000063.1:0-3226 GCA_035627335.1 Binatia bacterium | reverse complement strand
GGGTTCCACCATTCCCGCTGACTGCCAGTATCCGTCGACGATCAGCGACACGACGAGCTTCGAGCTGGCGTGCGTGACCATGCCCCGCTTCAGCGCGGGCCTGATCGGCGCGGAATACATCGCTCAGCTCGGCCAGCTCGGCTGGCGTCAAGGCGCGTATGTCGAAGGCGGCATGACCGCGGTGCGCACCGACGAGAGCAATTGCGAGCGCGTGCTGAACCTCTTCCCGAGCAACTTCCCGCCGGGCGACGCACAAGCCACCACGACGGTGCTTTGGTTCGTGCTCGAGCGCGCCCCCAGGTGCGCCAGCTAGGGATGACCGCGCGGCTGTCAGACCGCTTTGGAAATTTGAAACGCGAGGGGCGTGCGGCGCTCGTTGCGTATGTGATGGCGTCTGATCCGGATCACGAGATTTGCGCGGAGATTTTGCGCGGGCTCCCGGGCGCTGGCGCCGATGTTATCGAGCTGGGCTTTCCATTTTCCGATCCGATGGCGGATGGGCCCAGCATTCAGAAAGCGGCGCAGCGTGCGTTGAAGGCGGGCGGATCTCTGAAGCGGACGCTCGAACTCGTCCGCGGCTTTCGTGCGCACGACAAAGACACGCCGCTCATTCTAATGGGCTACGCCAATCCGATTGAGCAGATGGGCTATGAGGCGTTCGCCCGAGGCATGGGCGATGCGGGCGGCGATGGCGCGATCGTTGTGGACCTGCCGCCGGAGGAAGATGCGCCGTTGCGGACGGCGTTCGCGAAACACGATCTGGCGGTGATCCGGCTGGCGACGCCGACCACGGACGATAAGCGATTAACCAAGGTGCTCGAAGGCGCCTCGGGGTTCCTGTATTATGTCTCGGTCGCCGGGGTCACCGGCGCCAATGCTGCAGATACTGACGTCGCGCGAGCGGCGGTGGAACGCCTCAAGCGCCGGACTGATTTGCCCATAGCGGTCGGGTTTGGCGTGCGCGAGCCGGAAGCGGCCCGCGCCATCGCGCAAACCGCGGACGCGGTTGTCGTGGGGTCTGCGTTTGTGGATGAAATCTCTGCTGCAGCGCCGCAAGAAGCGGTCGAACGCGTCTTGCGCAAGGTGAGGCTTTTGAGTGAAGCTGTGCGCTTGGCGCGGAATACCAGGGACGAAGGAAAGCGCGCATGAACTGGCTGTCGAATTTCGCGCGGCCGGGTCTTCAAAAGAAGAAGACTGACGAGCCAAAGCCGGACACGCCGGACAATCTCTGGGTCAAGGATCCGATCTCGGGCGATCTGATTTATCGCGCCGAGCTGGAGACGTCGTGCTGGGTGACGCCCTCGGGCTTTCACATGCGCATCGGCCCGGAGCCGCGCTTCAAGCAGATGTTCGACGATGCGGCCTGGCAAGTGATCCCGCTGCCGAAGGTTTCGCCTGATCCGCTGAAGTTCAAGGACGACAAGAAATACGTCGACCGCCTGAAGAGCGCGCGCGCGAAGGTGCATCGCGAAGACTGCATGGCGGCGGGCTACGGCCGTATCGGCGGCGCGCATGCTGTCGTGCTGGTGCAGGACTTCGACTTCATGGGCGGCTCGCTCGGCATGGCCGCGGGCGAAGCGTTCGTGTGCGCGGCGGAAGCCGCGGTGCGTCGCAAAGCTGCACTGATCATGGTAACCGCGTCGGGCGGCGCGCGCATGCAGGAAGGTATTCTCTCGCTCATGCAGATGCCGCGCACGACGATCGCGATCCAGATGCTGCGCGATGCGGGGCTGCCGTACATCGTCGTGCTGGCCGATCCGACTACGGGCGGCGTGACGGCGAGCTACGCGATGCTGGGCGATATTCATATTGCAGAGCCGGGCGCGCTGATCGGCTTCGCCGGCCCGCGCGTGATCGAGCAGACCATCCGGCAGAAATTGCCCGAGGGCTTCCAGCGCGCGGAATATCTTTTGGACAAGGGCATGGTCGACATGGTGGTCGATCGGCGCCAGCTGAAGGCGACGATTGCGACGCTGCTTTCGGTGTTGATGCACAAGCGCGCCGCGGTCGAGGGCGAAGGCGGCGAGATGTTCGAGCTGAATCAGCTCGCGCCCGAGGCCGACGAGGAAGAGGCCAAGCCGTCGAAGAAGCGCAAAGCGTCGAAGGAAACACGCGCGAAGGCGGCGGAGTAGTTTCACATCGCGCCCGCGCTGCCCGCCCTCGTCATTCCGGGGCTCGCGAAGCGAGAACCCGGAACCCAGCGGATTGTACGGCGGCGTGTTTGCCCCTGGGTTCCGGATCGCGCTCCGCGCGCCCGGAATGACGAACTCCAGTGAACGATCCGGTTCGAGAGAGATTCGAACGGCTGTTCGGGCCGGAGTTTCATCACGGCAAGCCGTTTGACCTGAAGCTGTTGCGCGACGCGCTTGCGGCGCTGGGTTCGCCGCAGGAAACGTTGCCGCCGGTGGTCCACGTCGCTGGCACCAACGGTAAGGGTTCGACCATCGCGTTCATGAGCGCGATCGCGGAGGCGGCGGGTTTGAAGGTGCACGCCTTCACCAAGCCCCACTTGTTTCAGCTGAACGAACGTTTCGTCGTTTCCAGCCGCTTCGCGGACGACCGTGCGCTGCTGGAGGCAGCGGAAGACATCGCGCGCGTCGAGCCACGGCTTACACAATTCGACGCGCAGGTAGCGGCCGCACTCCTGCTCTTTCGCGAACATCAGGCTGCGCTGGCGCTCGTAGAGACTGGCATGGGCGGGCGCGATGATTCCACCAATGTGGTGAACACGGTCGCGGCGAGTGTGATCACGCCGATTGGAGTGGATCATCAGGACGCGCTCGGCTCGACACTCGTGGAAATCGCAGCGCACAAGGCGGGCATCCTCAAGACCCACGCGCCGGCTATCATCGCGCGGCAGGCGCCGGAAGCTTTGGAAGTGATCGAAGCACGCGCCGAAGCGATTGGCGCGCCGCTGTTTCGCTGTGGGGTGGAGTGGGATGCGTATGCGAGCCATGGACGGCTAGTGGTGCAGACGGGGACGCGTGCGCTCGATCTGCCGCTGCCCGCGCTGCAGGGACGGCATCAGATCGAGAATGCGGGCCTTGCTTCCGCTGCATTGCTGCTCTCTGGCGTCGTTTCGCTTGATGAGTCCGCGTTTGCCTCAGGTGTTGAGAACGCGGCGTGGCCTGGACGGCTTCAGCCCCTCACCCGCGGCGCGTTGAGCGCGCCGGTCCGCGCAGGCGGCGGTGAGGTGTGGGTTGATGGCGGCCACAACGCGCATGCC
>DASPMA010000062.1:0-5033 GCA_035627335.1 Binatia bacterium | reverse complement strand
CAGACCCAGCGCCATCTTGTTGTAGACGCCCAGCATGAAGGCGCGCAGGCCCGCATCGACTGCCATGTCGGCCCGGCCGATCGGCGCTGACCGAGCCTGAGAGTGGTAGTCGCTCATCCGAATTAACCTCCTTGTTGCGGGAGAATCCCGCAACGCCCCCAATATATGGCCGCAGGACCCCACAGCAGCAAGCGAAAGCGGGCGCCGTCCGAGGTTGCGGACTGCACGCCACGGGGCCAGAAATAGGCAAGACTGAGGCGGAACTTATCCCCTGGGAGGGGGCGTTTCCCCAACGGGCAATGCGCACCGACCTGGGCGAAGAATCGCGCTAGGACGCGAGCGCGGAGGTTTGAGCCGGGGTGGCCGACGAAAACGATCCAGACCGGCCGGAGAACGACCCTCCGCCGCAGCCGCTGGAAGGCGGCGAACCGGACGCGCCGCAGGCGACCGACGGGCAAGACCGCGCGGCCGAGCCCACGCCGGAACACCCTATCCATGTCGAACGCTCAGCGCTTGGCCCAGTCGAGCTTCCGGCCACTGATCCGAAGCACCCTACCGAAGCCGAGCTATTCGACGAGGACGAACGCGCGTCGGAACACAGCGAAGCGGCGGCGAGCGAGGAGCCGCCTGTCCTGGGAACCGAAGAGGACGAAGCGCCGCCGATCGGCGACGAGCCGCCGACCTCAGACGATCTCGCCGCAACGAAGCCGGCGGGGCCGCCGCAAGAGCCGGCCGATCTGCCGCCGAACTACTTCCGCGCCGCAGGCGATCCCGATGAGGGCGAAGCGGAAGCGCCGCCCTCACAGCTGGGGAGATTGAAATCACGCGTCGAGCAGACGGCGCGCGACGCCTGGGCCGCTGTTGAACCGCACTGGGTGAAGGCGTCCGGCGCCGCGCAAGGGAGCGCACGCGCCGCCTGGGACAACGTCCGCAAGGTCAAAGGTCCGCAAAGCGTCCGTGAGGCCGCGGTCTGGAGCGGTTGGCTGGCCGGCGGCTTCGTCACGCTCGTGCTTGGCTTTTTCTTCTGGGTCACATGGGGCTTGCCATCGACCGACGATCTCTGGGAAGCGCGCAACGGCCAGTCGATCACATTTCTCGATCGCAACGGCAACGTAATCTTGCGCGAGGGCGCCCAGAACGCGCCGCCCGTCGATCTCGCAACGCTGCCGCCCTACGTTTCTCAAGCTTTCATCGCGATCGAGGACCGGCGCTTCTACGATCACTTCGGCGTCGACTTCGGCGGCATGATGCGCGCCGCGGCGGAAAACCTGCGTTCCGGCCGCGTCGTGCAAGGCGGCTCAACGATCACACAACAGCTCGCGAAGAATCTCTTCCTCACCAACGAACGCTCCTGGCGCCGGAAGGCGCAGGAAGTGGCCATGGCGATCTGGCTCGAGACGCGCTTTACCAAGGACGAAATTCTCGCGCTGTACCTAAGTCGCGTGTACTTCGGCGCCGGCGCGTACGGGATCGAGGCTGCAGCTGAGCGATACTTTGACCGCCCTGCCCGCGAACTCACCTTGTTGCAGGCCGCAACGCTTGCCGGTCTTGTCAAAGCGCCCTCGCGGCTCAATCCCGCGCGGCAGGATATCGGCGCGGCGCGCGATCGCGCCGAAGTTGTGCTTATGGAAATGGTGGCGCTCGGCTTTATCAGCGACACCGAACGCAGCGCGGCGCTCCAAGAAGAGCTTGTCGTAAGCCGCCGCAACCCCGCCGGCGTCCTCGGCTATTTCCGCGACTGGATCGATCCGCTGCTCAACGAAGTCATCGGCACCCAGCGCGATGACTTCATCGTCGAGACGACGCTCGACATCGCCTCGCAGCGCGCGGGCGCGCAATCGGTTGAAGACACGCTTGCCGCACAAGGCCGGGAACGTCGCGTCGGGCAAGCCGCCCTGCTCGCGCTGGACGATGAGGGCGGTGTGCGCGCCATGGTTGGCGGGCGCGACTACGATATCAGCCAGTTCAATCGCGCCACGCAGGCGCGTCGCCAGCCTGGCTCCTCATTCAAGTTTTTCATCTACCTCGCCGCGATGGAAAACGGACTGACGCCGTGGACGGTGCGCGAGGACGCGCCAATCACGATTTATATCGACGGTCAGCCGCCTTGGTCGCCCGGCAATTACGAGGACGAGTATCACGGGCCGGTAGAACTCACGCGCGCCTTCGCCGCTTCGTTCAACATGGTCGCGATCCGCGTCGCGAACGAAGTCGGCGGCGACAAGGTCATCGATGTGGCGCGCCGGCTCGGCGTGACCTCTCCGCTGCATAATTATCACTCGCTATCGCTCGGCGCACAGGAGATCACGCTGCTGGAAATGACGCAGGCTTACGGCGCGATGGCGGCCGAAGGCTTTAACGTGGAGGCGCATGGCGTCGCGCGCATCCGCCGGGCGAATAACAACGAGACGATGTGGAGCTGGCGCCCACAGCGTCACGAGCGTGTGATCGAAGAGCGTCCGCTCCGCTACATGAACCACATGATGGCGCGCGTGGTGCAGGCCGGCACAGGCACGCGCGCCCGCATGGAGTCGCATCAGATTGGCGGTAAGACCGGAACCGGCAACGACTATCGCGATGCGTGGTTTGTGGGCTTCACGCCGGGCTATGTCACAGGCGTTTGGGTCGGGAACGATAATTTCACCGAAACCGCTCGCGTCACCGGCGGCTCACTGCCGGCGGAGATCTGGGCGCGCTACATGCAAGTCGCCCTGCAGAACGTGCCGGCGCGCGAACTGCAAATGCCGCGGCCAGAAGACTACGATGTTGGCCTGCCGCTGCCGCAAATCCCGACGATGACGGCGATCGGCGCGCCCATTGGCATTGTGGAAACACCCGCGCTGCCGCCCCCAGACGGCCAGGACCGCTCGCTGGATTTCGGCCCGGAAGGCTGACGCTTTAGCGCACCATCCCCACGGCGTGCAGCGCGCAGCCGTGTTGGTGCAGCCAGTCGCGACCGCGATCATAATCAGGCATGCACCGGCGAACGTGCGCCCAGAAGCGGCGCGAGTGGTTCATCTCTTTCAAATGCGCCACTTCGTGCGCGGCGAGATAATCCAGCACGAACGGCGGCGCGAGGATGAGCCGCCAGGAGAACGATAAGACGCCGTCCACCGAGCATGAGCCCCAGCGCGAACGCAGTTCTTTCACCTGCAAACGCGCCGGCTTCACGCCGAGCGTCACCGAGTGCGTGGCGACCCGGTCGATCAGATCCGCGCGCGCTTCTTCCTTCAGGAAGCGCAGCAATCGCGATTCAAACAGCGCAATGTCTGGCGCCGACGCCACCAGGCGCGGGGGATAACCCATTTCCACACGCGGCGCTGATCGGCCATGCTCATAAGCCAGTTCGTGCTCGATCCCCCGCAGCGTCACGCGCGCACCCGGCGCCAGTTGCACGCCCTGCGGGAGGCGCGAAAGCTCCTGCGCGATCCAGCCGACGCGCTCCGCGGCGAACTGCTCAGCGTGCTTCAGATAGCGTTTGCTTGGCGCCGTCGCGACCGCTTCGCGCCGCGTCGGATCGATGCGCACCGAGACGTGACGCGCGCGCGGATTAACGATCAACTTGAGCGGCACGCGCCGCCCATCGATCGTTTCGATCTCGGTGTGAACAGGTCCGACTTTCTGTCGCGAATCGAAGCGCATGCGCAAGAATCTCACGAAGCTCGCCTTTCCGCATCCTTGCGTGCTTCGGGGCCGACGCGCAAATTTAGCGCCATGCGGTATTCGGGAAGCTGTCATTGCGGCGCGGTTCGTTTCGCTGTCGAGGCGGACATCGCCGAACTCTATACGTGCGATTGCTCCATCTGCCGCAAGCGCAATGCGCTGATGACCAACGTGCACGAGAGTGCGCTCTCGATCCTCGCGGGCGAAGACAAGCTCACCCTTTATCAATGGAATACGCGCCTCGCCCGCCATTACTTCTGCAGCGTCTGCGGCATCTATCCGTTTCACCGCAAGCGCTCGATGCCGGACCACTATGGCGTGAATGTGCGTTGCTTGGATGACTTCGATCCCGATGGGGTGCCCGTGCGCCGCGCTGAGGGGCGAGGCATGAGTCTAGCAACAGATGAGCGTCAGCCGGGTTGGAGCGGGCCGGACGATTAGTCCGCGACAAGCTTCAGCTTATTGCGCCGGTCAGTGCGCGCGGCGTCACTCTGAAACGCGCGCATGAAATCGCGCATGCGCGGATAGATTTCCGTCCGGAAGCGGCGGCCGCTGAATACGCCGTAGTGACCAACCCCCGGCTGGATGTAATCGCGCCGCATGGCTTCGGGGATGTTCTTGCACAGATCGTGCGCTGCTTGCGTCTGCCCGATGCCGGAAATGTCGTCGTTCTCGCCCTCGACCGTGAGCAGCGCAGTCTTCGTGATCGCCCCCGGATCGACGCGTTCGCCGCGATGAACCATCGTGCCGTTGGCGAGTGAGTACTTCTGAAACACCTCTTCCAGCGTCTGGATGTAGAATTCTTCGGTGAGGTCCATCACCGCGAGATACTCGTCATAGAAGTCGCGGTGCTTCTCGGTGGAGTCGCCGTCGCCTTTCACCAGGTTCTGGAAATAGGCGTAGTGCGCATCGACGTGACGCGACAAATTCATGCCCATGAACGACGCAAGCTGCAGGAAGCCCGGATACACACGGCGGAAGACGCCCGGATAGAGCATCGGCACTGTGTGGATCATGTTCTGCTTGAACCACTCAAGATCGCGCGTCTCGGCGAGCTTGTTCGGCGCCGTCGGCGATTTGCGCGCATCGATGGGCGAACCCATGAACGTCATGGTCGCCGGCGTGCACGGGTCGTCCTTCGCCGACATCAGTGATACGGCCGCCAGCACCAATGGGCCCGGCTGACACACCGCTACAACATGCGTCTCCGGGCCAAGCACGCGCAGCATCGCCATCACGTAATCGATGTAGTCGTGCAGATCGAAGCGGCCGGCGATAACAGGCACCATGCGCGCGTCGGCCCAGTCGGTCACGTAAACGTCATGTTCCGGGAGCATGGTGCGCACCGTGTCGCGCAGCAGGGTGGCGAA